>QILK01000248.1 GCA_003233345.1 Gammaproteobacteria bacterium
TTCTACAAAATAAATAATTTTTATCTATCTGCATCCAAACACGATTCAACTATTATCTATAACAAAATAACAATTTTGTCCCGTCCATAAACGCCCACCAGAAATACTATGCCTGGAAGATATGCGTATTTTATTAATTTATTCGAACGCCTCAACTGAATTACTACCAGCCCCGCCTATTGGCCTCAGTTATATTGCAACTGCAACAGCCCGGGCTGGCCATGAAGTCAGTTTCATTGATATGTTAATGGATCCACATGGCATGGTTAACTTGCACAAGACACTCAATAGCTATAAACCCCATGTTATTGGCATATCTGTACGAAATATCGATAACCTTGTTCACCAGCGAAGTGTATCGCATATTGAAAAACTCAATCATCAAATCGCCCTGATTCGAGAACACAGTAATGCCGACATAGTCCTGGGTGGACCGGCAATCTCAATTATCGGACGTGATGTACTAAACAAACTTGATGCTGATTTTGCAATTCTGGGTGAGGGAGAAAAAAGTTTCCCGAAACTCCTGGATGAAATTGAGGGGGAAAAGCGTTTTGATCGGGTAGCGGGATTGTGTCACCGTGACACACGTTTCAGTTTAAATATCGCGGCTTGTCCTAATCAATCGATAGGTTCTTCAGGCATGGAAAACTGGATTAGTTGGCGACAGTATCAAAAACAGGGCGCCACCTGGCCCATACAAAGCAAACGTGGCTGTCCGTTATCATGCAGTTACTGTGCCTATTCATGTATAGAAGGCAGGAATATTCGTAAACGCCCTGTCGAGGAAGTAGTGGATGAAATAGAAAAAGTAATAAAAATAATTAAACCCAGAGCTTTTGAATTTGTTGATTCTATTTTTAATCTACCTCAGAGCCATACTATCAGGTTATGCGAAGAAATTATTCGCAGACGTCTAAAGGTAAAATTTACAGCCATGGGCGTTAATCCTTTGGGTGCCTCAAAAGAACTTTTTACGTTAATGAAACGTGCTGGCTTCAATTCCATGATGATAACGCCTGAAAGTGCGAGTGACATCGTACTTGAGAAAATGAATAAAGGTTTTACCCAGGAACAAGTTTACCATACAGCAAGGTTGGCCAGAGCCTCTGGTATTTCAAGCATGTGGTTCTTTATGCTTGGTGCACCCGGCGAAACCCGGGAAACGGTTGAACAAACCATGAGCTTTGTTGAAAGCCAGCTCATAGGTAACAGGTTCCTGACTATGTTTACCACAGGAATCCGGATTTTACCAGGCACGCAACTTGCAAAAGATTGTCGACGGGCCGGTTACCTGTCACCGCAACATGATTTGCTTGACCCAACATTTTATTTTTCACCAAAATTATCTGAGTCATGGATATTACGACGTGTCAGCCGGACCATTGCCAAACAGGCCAATATTGTCCACGCTTTCGAAAATTCGCACCCGGCATCACGCGCGATAACAGACCGGGTTTATCGTCTCAGTTACATCCTGGGACTGGCACCGCCTTACTGGCGTTTTCTGCCTCACATTCTCCGCATTCCACCACTACCACGCCATCGTAGTCTGGCCACTCGTCGTATGTAGATAAAGCTCATAATAAGTTACGCTGGATTTATCCAGGATATCACTCCGTTTTCTACCTGTTCAAAACGACCATTTCCTCTCTCAATTCCGTAAAAATCAGTGCTTACGCACTCTGCTCCGCAAAATTGAAAAAGACGAACCAGATGGATTTCAACTCCACGATATTTCAGTATTTAGAAGTCAGGATGTCCCCGGTAAATTTAAACCCCATTGGTTTGATTTAGTTCCTCGCCACCGGGAGCTTCAACTTCTATTCGATTCCTGCCCAGGTTTTTTGCTCGATAGAGTGCTTTGTCTGTACGATTAATAAAGGCCTCCGGTTTCTCGTCATCCTGATAAATTGTTAGTCCCGCTGAAAATGTTGGTATGTCTATTATTGTATTATCAAAGGTACATTTTGCATTATCTATACAGTTTCGCATTTTATGTAACGCCCTTAATGCCCCTTCGTGAGTAGTGTTTGGAAACAACACAGCAAACTCCTCTCCACCATAACGCGCCACCATATCATAGTGACGAAAAATCAATAATGCATTATGAGAATACCAGTTAAGCACTTCATCACCCGCCTGGTGCCCATAGCGATCATTTATATTCTTGAAGTGATCAAGATCGATTAGTACTAATGCCAAAGATGTCTCATAACGCTGCGCGCGAGCTATTTCATCCTTTAGTCTACGCATAAACGCCCTTCTGTTTGGCAGTCCTGTGTATTCATCTGTAAGACTCAGTAAACGTACCTTGCTGAGTTCATCGTGTAATCTCTCACTGTCAGATTTTATTATTTTCAGATAATCAAAGGAGCTGCGCAATTTCTCTGACAGTACCCTTTGTCCTTCTATTAACTCTTCAGTACCACCAATAAGTATCTGCTTTAACTCCTCTATTTCAGTGATACTACTCGCTTGTCGTAGCGCCCCACGTTCAATCTCAAGGAGCGCACCGAATTCCTTGTTTTGGGCAATCGCCTCAACTGCTTTTTGTGCAAGCACCTCTTGCAATTTTTCTATTTCGCCATGCTTGCGATCAAGGTGTTGCCGATATGCCGAATTAACCCTTCTTTCTACTTCTGGATAAGTTTTTTCTTGCTCGTCATTGTCTGTCTTTTTTTCTATATCCGATAACTGTTTTTCCGGTGTTGAATTATTTTTGTCAGACAGCTGCGCCGATTCGGCAAACGATTTCGCTTCCTTGCCACTTATAGCTTCTCGTAAATTATCAATAGCTGCAGTCAACTGACTGTCTCTATCAATGACTGCCTGGTTGGGTGTTGGTGTTGTCTGCTGATGCTGATTATCCCTGAGAGCCGCTTTAGCTTGTACGGGAGATTGCAGGGCATTAATTAGCCTTGACTCCAGCTTCGCAACACCGGCACCATTTCCATCCTCTAAAAGCGTATTCAGAACAATTGTTAGTAAGGTAGTGTAGGTCTGATCTACATCCAGTCGACTGGACTGCCAATTTTCAAGTACCCGTGCCAGCTGTCCCTCGAGGACGAATTCTGACGATGTATTGTTCAGTTCAGTAAGGAAATTAACAAAGCTCTCCAGGCACGCATTATCTGCGACTGATCTCCCCTCCATCACGCGCCTCTCCTCTCCTGCCTATAACGTTTTTTATGTGCAACAAAACACTGGATTGCGGCCCCTCTACTGGCACACCCAATAGATGTCAAAATAAATTATAAAAGCCCATTATGAGAAGTTAATTCATTCCACTGAAAGCCTATTCCAACATCATACCTGAGGGAAAAGAAAAAAAAATTAATGCTTTGAATAAATATTTTGTCCTATGAATATTCAACTACTTATTCAGGATACTTCTATTAAAAGTTTAAATGATATGGTTGGTTTTAATAAAATAATCGACTTGATCTTCTTTTCCTGGTCACGTTTTCAGGTGCACGGAATTATTTTTATTGACATTCATCACTATTTACAACTCAGGGGAAAATAATCATGGTCGCTGTGAACGGGACCGATTTATTGTTACTGAGGTAATTACTAGCTGGCAGGGAAGATTTTTGTTCAGATGTTACCAGTAATTATTATTTCTGGTGTATTTCAATTACTTCTGGATTGATTAAAAACAGAATCAATTTTATTCGAAATTGATTGCGATTAGCCCGTTGCTGTAATCAGCATCTGGTAATGGTATCCGTACCTGGTAACCACCGCCCGGGGCTTCATTCATCGAATTACCATTCAGGTCTTCCATCTTTTCAAGCTCTATCATTTTATTCCCGGAAGGAAGAATTAATTCCAGTGAATCACCCACTGAAAATTTATTTTTTACATCGATTTCCGCCAAACCATTCTCATAATTAATTATTTCACCAACAAATCGTTGCTGACCACTATCGGCCTTGTTATCAAGATAATTCTGGTAG
This sequence comes from Gammaproteobacteria bacterium, assembly GCA_003233345.1. GTDB lineage: Bacteria > Pseudomonadota > Gammaproteobacteria > SZUA-21 > SZUA-21 > SZUA-21. The sequence goes on from QILK01000248.1 coordinate 3,963, forward strand.
GCCTGATCAGGGTGTCGCTGGTAAAATCCATCTGTGTACCCGCGATTGGCCAGACCTTCCAGTTTCGAATACAGATTGCGATTAAAAGGCTGGTTGGTCGTGGCATCGTTAATGGCCTGACGATAAAGTTGGGCAGTGCGTGCCACATAATAATAGGACTTGGTGCGCCCTTCGATTTTGAGAGAATCAATCCCCATTTTGGTCAAACGATCTACGTGTTGTATGGCGCGTAAATCCCGGGAATTCATTATATAAGTACCATGCTCGTCTTCCATGATGGGCATGTATTCACCCGGGCGGAGTTTCTCCTCTATCAGATAAACCTGGTCTGCTAGTGGGTGACGTTTAACTGTTTCGTTTTCTGAATAATCACCACCCGCGTTCATAGCAGCATGGGCATCAAAATCAATTTTTTCCGGGTTTATATCGCCAGACTCATTTTCGGATTCATTGGCTTTGGTATTTAAAACTTTATATTGCCAGCGACAGGAATTCGTACACGCTCCCTGGTTGGGGTCCCTGTGGTTAAAATATCCGGATAACAGGCAGCGCCCGGAATAGGCTATGCACAATGCCCCGTGAACGAATACTTCAAGCTCTATATCGGGACACCTTTGCCGTATTTCCTCGATCTCATCAAGAGACAGTTCACGCGAAAGAATAATGCGGGTCAGCCCCAATGATTTCCAGAATTTGACCGCAGCATAATTCACTGTATTGGCCTGGACAGATAAATGTATGGGCATATCAGGCCAGCGTTCCCGTACCATCATAATTAAACCTGGATCGGCCATTATCAGTGCGTCTGGTTTAAGTGCGATAACCGGTGTCATGTCCTCGAGATAGGTTTTTATTTTGGTGTTATGGGGTATAAGATTGCTGGTCACAAAAAATTTTTTGCCCAGACGATGGGCTTCAGCAACCCCTTTTGTCAGATTATCGAGCGTAAAATCATTATTGCGGACGCGCAGGCTGTAACGTGGCTGACCTGCATATACAGCATCTGCACCGAATGCAAAAGCATAATGCATATTTTTCAATGTGCCGGCTGGTGATAATAATTCAGGAATGTTTATCATGGCCGTGATTGTAGAACACGCCCCGGCATTCTAAAAGGTGAAAATCTGTATTCTTCTATGAATTCAAACCGGTTGTAATCTTTTCAGCAATGCACACGAGCTTACCACCTGATTTTTTACAAACGTCAGGTCGATTGGACTTCGGTCCGTAAAATTCTGGAATGGTCCTGCCATTTGCATAAATGTGTCCAGCTTCTTTTGCACTCAGGCATAGTTTACAACCACGTCGTTAACCCAACATGCCCCGAAGGGCCTTATCAATCTCATCTGGCTCATAACCAAATGGGCCTTGCTGACCAGAATAAATCACTTTGCTGTTCTTGATGATATACAAGCGTATTGGCCAGGTGTTATAGGCTTTTAACAGCTCATTCTCCATTGAATCCAGTACCACTGGCAATTTGAAATGCTTTTTTTCTATTAACCATTGCGCCATTTTTTTGCGCTCATCGATACTCCTGGCGTAGCAAAAACTAAAATCTTTTTCATTGGTGTACTCAGCATCGTTATCATATTGATAGGTCAGTTTCCAGCCATCATCAGGATGTGCCTCCGCTGTGTAAACGGTTAAAAATCGTACGCCCCGGTCTAACCATTTTCCCATGAGCGCATGAAGTTCATTTATCCGTTTCCTGAAATGCGGGCAGGTATATGAACCAAAATTCAACACAAGTAATGACGAATCACTGGCTTCAAAAAATGTTGCCAGGGACACTATTTCGCCCGTCATGGTGGTGACCATGCCATCAGGAGCTGTTGACCCAACCGACACACCATCACGCTTACCGTTTGTCCAACGCGTGAACTCCCGATCTGCCGGACTATTCTTTTTATCACCTGTGAGACCAGCTGTTTTAATAATACCCAGCATTTCGCTAATGTAAAACGTTGGAGGTAGTTTTTTGCTTAAAGCATAAAATCCGGCTGACGCGGACAACATTATTAAAAGCCCTGTTACAACATAGGCCCACGCCACTGATGTTGATGTATTTGCAATAGCAGCCAGGATTAGAACGATTTCTATAATCAGTAGAGCAATGGCCTGGATAAGAATTGTTTGTTTGACTTCAGCCGGAACGTACACACCATTAAAAATAATTCATACAGGTCCGACCAAACCAGCAAACAACAGCAACGAACCTGTTATTGGCATGGCGAAGCCTGGTTGACCCAATGTTGGCGTAACGGATACTAAAGATAACCCGGCAAGTAATACGAGACCTGTTCCTATTGCGGCTAAAAATAAGGAAATGGCTCGCAGTACTATATATGCAGGCATTTTAGACACGCTTTTTTTCATAAATTATAGCTTGTATTGTAATTATCCTGACTTGCCAAATTTAATTACAACAAAACAAATACGTTCCTGTAAAATAGTTTTTTAGCCACGTTTTTTTATTTTTAGAATTAAATAACCCACGATTCCAGACAAAAAAGACCCCGTAAGTATTGCCAGTCTATCTGTATATTGAAATATACTGTCATCTTCAAATGCCAGGGAGACAATAAAGAGGCTCATGGTGAAACCAATACCCGTTAATAACGACACCCCGTAAAGCTGCATCCAGTTACTACCTTCCGGTAATGTTGCAAGTTTGAGTTTAATGGCAATCCAGCTAAAACCAAAAACACCCACCTGCTTACCCACAAACAACCCGAGCATGATCCCCATTGGTACGGAACCAGACATTTGAACCAGTGATATCTCGGTAATGTCTACACCCGCATTAACAAAAGCAAATAACGGTAGTATAAAAAATGCTACCCAAAAATGGAGATTATGCTCAATGTCTTTTAGTGGTGAAATAGGTTGGTTATGCTCACCTTTACCGTTCAGCGGTATTGTAAAAGCCAGTGCTACCCCGGCCAAAGTAGCGTGGACACCGGATTTTAGTACGCTTACCCATAATATTGAACCAACAATAAAATACGCCGCTTGTTTGGTTACGCCGAGATAATTTATTAAAATTAATACGCTTAATGAAGCAAGTGCCACCACTATTGATAATGTTGATAAATCAGTTGTGTAAAAAATAGCAATAATTACGATTGCACCCAGGTCGTCAATAATGGCTAATGCCATTAAAAATATTTTCAGTGATACAGGCACTCGGTTTCCCAGTAATGAAAGAATTCCCAGGGCAAAAGCGATATCTGTTGCCGTCGGTATTGCCCAACCATTTACTGCAACCGGGTTATTATAATTGAACAGCAGATAAATAATTGCCGGTACGACCATGCCACCAATAGCTGCTATGCCTGGTAGAGCAACTTTTTTTATTGATGATAAATGGCCTTCTAGCAGTTCTCTTTTAACCTCCAGTCCAATTAATAAAAAGAAAATAGCCATCAAGCCGTCATTGACCCAGTGGTAAAGCGACTTATCGAGCTCCAGGGAACCAACTCGTATCTCTACGGGAATATGCAGAAACGATTGATACAGGGGCGACATGAATGTGTTGCTTAATATAAGCGCCAGAATAGTGGCCATTACCAGTAGTATGCCGCCTGCTGATTCTTTTTGAATGAATTCGGTGATAATTTTCATTTGTACATATTTTAAAATTAATAAATAACTTTTGCCTTAACAATTAAAACAATGAAGGCCAGGAAAATAACTGCAACGTCTATTTTAAACAAGGTATTACTTAAGTCAGCGGAAGATTGGCAAACCACAGAGAAAAATTATCCCAAATTATACTATCTGTCCAGGTTAGATTGAGAGCCTGAAAAAACAGGAAAACTGCCAGCACTATCGGAAACACCTCCCGCCCTTTCGTTTGTTTTCGCTCAATGATAATTAAGATAAATAGTATTATATCTGTAAGTGCAAACGTTAGCACCTGGTAACTAAAGGGAAGTGTCGGCAGATTTAGCGGTATTCTCGCAACCGCCGGATCAATCAAGGTTAATGAAGTGCTGATCATGTAACGAGCATGCTGACTGGGCGATTTTCGATAGATTATAGCTAAAACATAAGTAATAACAAAAATCGTCAATAATGATAATTGTAAGAATAATATATAAAGACGGGTATAGGATATACCGTAATCATGGATGGTAATTTGATTGTGAGCCAGCAAAACAAGGGAAACTACAATGACAGGCACTAACGCATAAGAAAATTTGCCAAACATTCTGTGTAAAGATCGTTTTTGGTGCCTTATCAAAAACGCCTGGGTAATTAGCATGCCGATCCAGAGTAACATCGCGATTGCATGAATATGGACATAATGATCAATCCCGCCGAATGGCATGGAAAAATAGGATTCCCAAAATCCAATTACCGCCAGGATAAGTAAAGCTACAAAATAATAACCGCTCTTCTTAAATAACATTGGCTGGTATAAATTAATGGTTATAGAAGGATTTAATGCGCGGCGCTAAGCGGAAATTTGTGTAAATATTTTTCAATATTTTTAACTTTTCTAGTTTCAATTTCCACCCCTTCCTTTACCAGTATATTTACTTTTTTATCTGCACCTAATACATACTGGCCAACAAAACTATCGCTACGTACAACCCTGTGGCAGGGAATAATAAACAGGTTTTTATTTTTTACCAAGGTTGCAATCCTGATTTATCTGGAAAAATAATAAATTATAATAAACGTGTTATGTTTTTTCATTTATTGTAATTTTTTCAATATAGGACTTGCCTAAAATAACCACTAAAATACCGCCAAGCACCATAGCGGCTGAAATTGCAAGACGGGGAGTGATTGTTTCAGATACAAATATTATGCCTCCCAAAGCGGCAATAACTGGTACCGATAGTTGCAGCACAGCCGCCTGCGTCACAGAAAGGCCAGCAAGTGCGATATACCATAACGTGTAACCAATTCCTGATGTAATGCCACCGGACAATAAAGCCAGTAAAATACCTTCAGTGGAGTAATGGGAATTATTAATGGTAGCGATGGCCAATAATATTACCAGGGGGGTAGTCCTGATAAAATTAGCAGCAGTGTCCCGCAGCGGGTTTTTTGAACCACGTCCCTTCAGGGTATAACTACCCCATGCAATTCCGGCAACTGCCATAAGCAAAAAGCCAGTAACCGAGGGCGTGGTCACCCCGGGCAGAATCAGATAAACAAACCCTGTAAAGGCAATAGCTACGCCGACCCACTCAGTATAATGCAAGCGAGCACCAGAAATATACAAAAGTAATATCATGGTCATCTGGACAGCACCAAATAAAATAAGCGCACCGGTTCCGGTCTCCAGCGAGATATAAGCATAGGAAAATGTAATGGCATAAAGAAATAACATGAAGCTGGCTGACCAACTACCTTTTCCTGGTAACCCCGTGCTTCGCGTAATGGTTATAATTACAATTAGTACCAGTGAGCCAGAAAGCAGGCGAATAATAGTAAAACTTGCAGCATCAATGGTTTCGTTTCCTAGCGCTAATCGAGCCAGTACCGAGTTAGCGGCAAATGCAATTAATGCCAGCCCTGTGAAAATTATTATTTTTAATATTGAATTATTTGGCAAGATCAATGACCAGGAAAAGCAGGTACTTGTTTCCCTTGGGGGAGTTCTTCAAACTGCATGTAATTATTTTTGTTCATAAATAAGGTGATTTGCTCACAATTTGTTAGATACTTTCTATTTATAAATTCGTTCAAATCCTCTAACACTAAAACCGTTCATACGTTTTTTACCTACAAGGATTACCGGAACACCTTTTGCGCCCATTTTTTTATATCGGTTATTCGCTTCAGAATCTTTTTCAATATCATAATCTGTAAATGAAATATTGTTTTTCTTGAAGTATTTTCTGGCTTTTTTACAGTATTTACACCAGGCAGTCGAATACATAACTACCCTGTTACCATGGTCTAGTTTTATCACATCATAAGTAACACTGGTGTAAGTGATTACCTTAGCCTCAATTTCACCGACTACAGGCGTGTCTGGCCTCTGGTCGCTGAAATGGACTTTCCCATCGCTGTCAGTCCACTTATAAATCTGGCCATAAGCACTGCTTGAGATTACCAGCAGTGAGATAATAAATATAAATAGCTTCATAATGTGAATACGTATTGGGTTATCATTTTACGATGTATTTATATAATAGAATTATTATGGTGTTTTGCCATAAATTTCAACCATGTCCGGACGCTCGGTAAAGTAATAATGAACCCAAATATACGCATGGTTGAATAGTGCAGCCAGTATTGCCGCCTTTGAGAATAACAGCAAACCCGGCAAATAGAGCACCATGAGACCAAACACGTACATCCCGTTATCGGTATATTTGAATATTCCTTGCTTCACGTAAGGCTCGTTATAGTTTTCGTCAAAGTGATCAATACCATACGCCCTCTCAATAGTAAAAAATTTCTTTACCGAGTAAAAAAGATAAATAACAACAGGCGTGATTAGTATTACCAGGCCATAGGATATTGCAGGATCTATGGACAGGGTGTTTTTGCTGCTCAGAGAAAGAAATATAATTACAATTAACCGACTGGCAAAAAGAAAAGAAAACCCTGCCGAGTAAATTCTGAATGCCTTGCTAACACCAAATCGTTTGGAAAATGTTCTCTGGTAAAGCTCAAATCGCCAAATCAATAAAACATAGATTTGGTGAATAATTGGCACTGCTATTGCAAACCAGAACCAAAACCGGGTACTTAAGTTCCAAAAAGAGCCGAGTAAAACTTCCGGGTTACTTGTGACAACTATTCCGATAACAACGAGCAAAACCAATAAGGCCGACAAATGCCAAAATTGGTATTTCAATATTTTGTTGGCTCCGATCATGCTAAATATTTCGTTATAAGCAGCCGATCAAATTTTTCTCGAGTTAGTACAGGCTATGATTAACCAGTGCATAAATTTAGATTCGGGCGGTAATTATTTCGCAGTACCTGGAAATCGCTGCGACAAATTATTGTAGAGCCAGCCGAATATCGCACCCCCAATGGCGCCATCAACCAGTCCGAGAAATGTACCGGTTATCACAGACCCAATACCTGCTCCTGAATCATATCCAGGATAAATAGAGGCCACGACGTTTAGGAAAGCAATGCCGTAACTCGGCCAAACCAGGTTAGCAACGGCGACTATGAAAATAGCGCCGCCCCATATCAAGGACGCTGCAATAGATAATGCAATAATATTAAGTCTCATAAAAATCTCCATATCAATTGTAGCTATTAAATAATGTTCCGGGCTTAAAATTCCATTTAGCTCGACAACCAGTCTTCGGCTTCTGCTTTTTGGTCCCTGTCAAAAGCCTTGATTTCCAGGCCAGGGTAAAGCGCGCCCTCAAATTCGCTTACCATTTTTAACCATGTTTTATCAGTTAATACGGCTGCCCGGTCAAATTTTCTTATCAGCCCTAACATCGATGGCAAGCGGGAAAACTCAACCATAATTGCGCTAAAGGTTGGCAATTGAAAGTCAATAATTTCATACAGCATTTTACCATTCTCAATATCTTTCGACTTATTTACTAAATCGTCTAATGCAATTTTCATCTCATCCGCATTCAACTTTCCGCTTAATTCAATATCCAGACGATTTGTACCATTTGCTGTTACTTTAAACATAAGGCCTCCTGATTATGGATGGGTTGTCAATTTGTACTTGACCATCTGTTGGCCAGATGATCCATCTGAAATATTCGGGTTAACCGGCTTTCTCAGGAGTGCTGACTTTAAGAGTTGATTACCGACACCATGAGATCCGCTAATAATTGCAATCTTCATATCACTGCTCTTTCAATCAAGGAATCGCATCACCGGCCGTGAATGTACCGGTGATGCGATAATGTAGCCAATAGCCGATACTATCCGCCAGCAGTATCGCCAATAGCCTCCTGCTCAAAAGGTTTCTTCTCTGGGGTCAAATCTTTTTCCCCGGTACCTGGCATTATTTCAAATCCCAAATCAAATTGCACCAGCATGGTTTTTAATTGTTCAAGCACTTTTGGGTTTCCCTTGAGTTTGGCTTTACCAGACTTGATTTGATCATCAAGACTGACCGCGCCCATCATGGTCTTTTCAAGATCGGAGCGATTGATGGTGATGGTGAGATCGGCGTCTTTCGCCTGGTAACCTTCAATATTAGTGAGTGTTGCATTGCTCAGCTCAATCACGAATTTTTCTTTATTATCAGGCGTGCTTAAATTTATTTTAAATTTCTTACCCTCTGCCTTAGTGCTATCGAGTCTTATTGCCAGAAAATCCAGAAACAACTCGGTGCTCATGGCCTGGATCAAATCGGGGCCGGAGGTTTTGGGTGAGGCGCCTGAAGGTATGCCCGAACGCAGCTCGAGCGCACCGGCCAGAAAACTGTTACGCACACTGGGACTTTCCTGCTGGTAGCCAATCTGCTCGAAGACATCGGCCAGTAAATCCTTGGCCTTTTGGTTTTTTGGTTGCGCATAAACCAGCTTATTTAAAATCTCCTGTGCCAGGCGGTACTTGCCTTTTTTATAAAGCGACCTGCCCTTGCGTAAAATTTTCTTCGAACCGCCCATCATTTCCACATACAGCGGCGCTGAGTCTTCAGGTGACAATGGAATCAGCGTGGTTGGATTGGCATCCCAATAACCCAGGTAACGGTTAATGACGGCACGACTATTATGCTCTACGGAACCATGATAACTACGTGCGGCCCATTGTTGCTGCAGGCTTTTGGGTACTTTATATTTATTGTGTATCTGGTTAATGGTGACACCCTGATTGGCAAGATGTAATACGCCGTTATTTAAATTGGCATAAGTATCACGTTGCGCCCGCATCACTTCCTGGACCCGCTTATTGCCCCAACGCGGCCAGCTATGAGATGCAAACATCACCTTTGCATCCTGGCCAAATAAATAGAGCGCCTTGTTTATTTGCTTGGACCATTCCAGGGCATCGCGCACCAGGGCTCCACGTAATGTATAAATATTATGGATAGTGCCAGTGATATTTTCAGCCGCCCAGAATGCCTTTAGGTCTGGAAAGTAGGTATTCATTTCTGCCGGTGCTTCGGTGCCCGGTGTATTCTGGAATATCATCTTGATGCCATCGACGGTCATTTCTTCGATGTCTTTTTTAATGATCACGGTTGGGGCAATAAGCCCTGAATTACCTGCTGCCACGTTTTTACCAATGGATTGATCTACGTGGCCAAACGGACCCCGGGGTAACAACACACCATATTGATAGAACAGGCGACGATTCATAGCATTACCGGCATAGATATTTTCTGCAATCGCATTTTCCATGAAGCCAACCGGAGCAATAATTTTGATCTTGCCGCTATTGACGTCTTCAAGGCTGGCCACACCGCGGACACCACCAAAATGGTCCGCATGGGAGTGCGAATAAACCACCGCAACCACCGGTCGTTTGCCGAGTTTTTCGTTAATGAACTTCAGGGCCGCTGCGGCTGTTTCTTTAGCCGTTAAAGGATCGAACACAATCCAGCCCGTTTTTCCCTTAATGAAAGAGATATTGGCCAGGTCAAAACCACGCACCTGGTAAATGCCGGGAATAACCTCGTAGAGGCCATAGTTCATATTAAGAATGGCCTGGCGCTGTAATGATGGATGGATGCTATCGAAATCCTTACCCTGCAACAGCCATTCGTAACTGCCCATATCCCAGGCCACGTTGCCGGCCTCGGCCTTGATCTGTTTGTAATCGGGTGCCGCTATAAAGCCTTTTTTCTGTTCTGCGAAATCTCTTTTATCAGAGAATGGCAGCAATCTTCGCTGTTGCTTTTGCGCAGCAATCGTATATTTTGATGGCAGCTTGCCTTTTGGATCGAAGTGCTTGCCGGACAATGCGCCGGGGTTGGTCTGGATCGCGCCACCGCCACCAGCGGCTATAACCACGCCAGTAACCAAAAAACTCAGGGCAGTGATTGCTATTTTTATACCTGTAAAACTACAGCTTCTCATTCTTATCTCCTGTTCTTGTGTACGTTATTAATTATTGAATATTGCGGTAATTATATAAAGAGGTGCCTTGGTGTCTTGGTGTCTTGTTTTTATAATCAGTAAAGTCTCCAGGATGTGCTGTGAACAAATACTTCTCTTCTTTTAATATCATATTATGCACAAAAAAAATGGCTATAATTGCAAGACTTAATAACAGCAAGTACTGAAGAATAACAGTATAACCGGCAAACATCAGCAGATAAGAAACAAAATAGGGGTTACGTGTAACCCGATAGATTCCTGATGTCACCAGCTTAGTCTCCTGGTCTTCTAGCACACCGACTCTCCAGGAGTCACCTAAATTTATTAATGATGCGGCTGATATAATGAGACTGGAAACAAGCAGTGCCAACCCGATATTTATTGCTATGGAATTCTGTACGAGTTGAATTTTTCCAAATGATACATCAAATATACTTATAGATAATGCGACAACAATTATAAGGCTGAAATAAATTATCGAAATAGTGGCTTCGATATTTTTACCTCGTATGCTTTTTTTGATTTTTCTTCCGAGCGTAATATTTTTAGCGATAAACATCCCCTGAAATATTATCAAATGCACTAAAATAAGAATCCATTCTGATATCAGAATATAGCTCCCTGAAATATAAATAACTATAAATTACTCTGCCTGGCTATTTTTTTGATTAATTCTACCGTTTGCAGTTTTATACTTTCCCGTAGCTGGAATGCTGCCCATAGCTTTCGCCAATCCAAACCTGGGCATGTTGTTATAAACAGACTCATAACGACCTTTTTTCGACAGGTAAGTTTCATGCCAAATTCCTACGTCGCCGTTATTACCTATCTTTTTATTGAATGCCGTCCAGGCAGGCAGATGGTTTGATGTTTTACTTTTCGCGTAGTTTTCCAACTGCTCAAATGATTGCCAGTACTGGATCATTATTGTCGTACGGCCAAACCATTGTTCATGACTGATAAATCCCAGCTCCGGGTTCTTATATAACTCAATAAGCATTTTTGGCATGGCCATAATAACCGGCAGCCATTTATGTATTTTCCAAAAATGATTAATTCTTAGCCCGATCAGGAATACAACAAATTCTCCATCCGCATCAGCAGTCATCCTTTCTTTCACGACTTCACTCATGAAACCTCCTTGACATGTAATCCCGGTAACCCTAAGCGAATGAGTGGGATGCAATTTGACGAGCATTTACTTCTATTACCCATTTCAGGATTTAATACGAAATCTGGGCAGGCTAATATTATAATGCATGGCTAACAGCCGTGATATAAAGATACTTAAACCCGAAAGAATTGCTGCAACCGTTATCTCGAGATCGAGATACAAGAGCCCGATAAAAAGCAAAGAACCGGCCCATGAGACCGTCGCATAGAGCGGGCTGAGAAATACGACTGGTGTTTCGTTACATAACACATCACGAAAAATACCCCCTATCGTTCCTGTCATTACGCCCATAAAACTTGCGATAAGCGGGGGTGCGCCAACCATTAGCGAAACCAGGGTTCCAGCAACACCAAAGGTAGCCAGGCCTGCAGCATCTGCAACTAAAAAATATTTAGGTGGAATGATTATTAGCCTTGCCGTGATAAATACAACGACTGCACTGGCGAGAGATGCAATAAAAAAAGATTGGTCATTGATCCAGAATACGTCTCGGTCAAGCAGCATGTCACGTAAAGAGCCCCCTCCCAATCCCGTGGCAATGGCAATAATAATGACACCGAATAAATCGAATTGTTTAAAACCTGCTTTAAGAACGCCAGAAGCAGACGAAACAATAACCGCAAGCAATGTTATCCAGTACAAATTTTCTAAAAGTGATGGTGTTGGTTCTAATGTCATATTATTAATTATATTGATTGCGGCTAATGGATAAATTAATCAGCATTAACATAGAATAATAACTTTTGTAGTTATTTCAAAGACTTTTCAGCGTGCCTCTAGACTCATAAACCAGTTTATTTTCTGATTTTGTCATGATTTTAGAATAATGGTAATTTATCACCTACCCTTTGCAGTGTTACTACCCATAAGAGGACCTGTCATCAGCCATAATTATATCCAGGGTCAACTGTGCCTGTTTCGGGTTGGCCAGGTCCTGCTTTTCCAGCATCTCGCACCCATCCTTTACCATTTCCTCGATTGTGGCAGGATAAAGTTTACAGTCATCAGGCCGGTCATAATATATATCGCAAGTATATTTTTCCTGATCGGGTAATTTTCTCAGCCACGGACACAGCTCAATTTGCTTGCCAGTGTCAGGATGCATCCAGATTTTTCCGTCACCAACATAACGATAAATATCGGGCCTGTTAATTTCCCAATTTTCTATTTCACTTTTCGAAGCAGACAGGCCGCCGTTACTATACTTAATGCAACATTTCCCGCACTGGTTACATGCAATCATGCTTATTTGCAGTCTCCAGATGCTGGATAAACACGGTGTCACAATGAGCCATAAAATAGTTTTTCATGATTTAGATAGCCAAATAGAATGCTACTGATGCTGCAATATAAGAAAACTCCACAAGCCTCTTCCTGCCAACATTGTCTCTCGACTTTGTAAAATCCAATAGTGCCTGTCGAATCAGGAAAGTATAAAGTATAAAATACAAAAACGGGATGACATGCACGTACCAGGGGAACTCACTGGCCTTTCTATCGAATAAAGATAATATCCAGTCGATTTGACTGTATATACCGAGCAAACCTAAAGCACTATTTATGAACATCCATTTGACTTCATCGACCCCAAAAAACACCAGGTAGAAAATCGTATAAACGAAAATTGCTATACCGCCATGCGCATACAAAAAACCCACATCAGTATTCAAATCGCTGTAGGCAATGAAAAACCCGGACCCACCAAACGCCAGCATGTGAACAAAGAAAAAAGGATAAATCATAAACCCCGAAAAATTGTTACTGATTTTATGGGGCTTACCGTTGATGGTAATATTGCTATTGAGTTTCATCAGTGAATAGTATTAAACAATCCGTGGTCTGGACTACATTTCTCATGACCCATACTTCTCAACCTGTGCTCCAGGCCCGCGGTTTTTTCATTCCTGCTATTTTAACGGCCTGCTTCACATAACCATATGGGAACAATTTAAAAATAAGTTTTTTTGCTTCTCTTTTTCCGACTTCATTTTTATCTGCCAGGTAACTCATTACGTGACGAACATCCGGAACAACATTTTGCTCGCTGTAATACGTTCTTATAAAGTTCAGCACCAGCCAGGCCATTTCATCCAGCTCTATATTTTCTTCTTTGGCCAGCTCATTGGCAATGTCTTCACTCCAGTCATCCGGCTCGACCAAATAACCTTCGGCATCTCTCGAAACCTGTATAGCCATATCTTTAACTCCTTTTTACTTATCCTGTTTTTACTTTAATACTAAATATTGTTTTTCTCTTTTGAGATCTAGCGTTTTTAATTTCTGGCAAAATAAAGTGTTGCAGAAACGGGTAATACTTTATTTTGTCCTTGTTAATTTTGTTGTTAGCTGTAATTATTTATCTGCTTGCTTGCGATGCTTCCCGCCCTATAATAGCCGACTTTCGAGTATCACCCCACCTATAGCCACCAATATTACCGCTTTTTTGTATCACTCTATGACAGGGAATAAGAAACGCTACAGGGTTATTTCCAATCGCTGTGCCAACAGCTCTCGATGCTTTTGGTCGCCCAATGTTCCTGGCAATTAAACCGTATGTGGCCAAGCTACCCAGAGGTAGTTTTAGTAGAGTTTCCCACACCTTTAATTGAAAATCTGTTCCTTTTATATGAAGTTTAATTTGATCAATTTTCCCCCAGTCTTTTTGAAAAATAAAGAGCGCATTTTGTTGAAATTTATCAACAACCTGATGATATTTGGCATGTGGAAAATGAGACGTCAGGTTGGACAAGGCTCGGTTCTCATCCTCCTCAAAGGACATATGACAGACACCTTTATTTGTTGATGCCACAATGATTTTTCCAAATGGGCTTTCGGCAAAACAGTAATTAATTGAAAGGTTTTCTCCACCATTTTTATACTCACCAGGCGTCATTCCTTCAATATTAATGAATAAATCATGCAAGCGGCTCGTACCTGACAGACCAGTCTCATACGCGGCATCAAGTAAGGTTGCGTGATTATTCTTTAAGCATTGTTTTGCATGTTCAATACTTAAATACTGAATAAACTTTTTAGGACTAACGCCTGCCCAATCAGAAAACAATCGCTGGAAATGAAAAGCGCTCAACCCAACGACAGCGGCTATCTCATCTAAAGAGGGCTGTTCTTTAAAATGCGACTTTATATAGTCAATTGCTTTGGCAATACGATGATAATTAACTTGTTCATTATTACTCATCTCAAATTTTCTTCTCATTGAGCAAACGAGGCTATCAATACCTGTGTTTTGCTAATTGAAACTTCACCATCAACCAGCATTGCAGTGCCGGTGGTGAAACTTGAAGCATCTGATTAAATCCTCTTCGTTTATTCAAATAGCGAATTACTAAGGGGATTCTAGGATTATTTGGTCTGGAACTCGACCCGATTCTTGCTAGGTAGAAATATAACGTTTAAGTTAAGGGACGTGGCGTTTTTCCGCGTCCCGCTTAAACGCACTGTTATGTGTGCTTTTTGATTTTTGTGCCGCTTTATTTGGTTTGTTAATTTTATAGTACGCCCAGTGCTGCAAGTATGCCGAGAGAACACAGCCCGCAATAACTATATATAGTTGTGTTAAAAGAAAAAGTATTATCAACTACCTGTTGAGGCTTTATAAAATAACCTCCTATAACTAACCATAGAAGTAGATTGATTTCCAAGAGCCAAAATACACTTGTAGAATATTTATTTGATGATTTCACTTTCACCCTTGTTGTGGCACAGGAAGAAATAACCATTGCCAAATATATCATCATCACTGTTTTGACAAATTTCGTAATTGATATCCTTTTTATTTCGCTCTATTTTATCGGGGGAGGTGCAGCGCCGGCTTGATTTGATTGTTAGGTTTCATGTTTTTCCAGAATACGTAGCCATTAATTAACCCGCCAACGCCTCCAGCAAGCGCAAACCAGAAAAGACTTTGTGGCGTTACTGTTTTGAATAAAAGAGTTGAGGCAAGCCCCAGGAACAACCCGCCCAATACCGCGGCCCCAAAAATTGCGTAACCTCTCTTTAGATAACCGTACTTCTTTGCAACCAAACATGTTGGCCAGCCCAAGACAATTGTGGGAATGCTCGAAATCAATACCGCAAAATAACCATATACTACGCCAGCATATAAAAGCCCTAGCCAACCGTTGCTATATCCTCCGCCGGATATTAGCTCAACCACTAAGAATATGAGTCCAGTGATTGTAAATAATGTGATCACTATGACTGGTATAGCGACTGAGGAAATTAATATTGCTCTGAACATACTCTTTGAAGCCTAACGCCTGGCTCACCCGCCGACACAGGATGTCGGGTGCAGCGCCCTGTTATATGTGTTTTTATAAAGTTGGCCATATCACAAAAATGCCCATTAGATGAAACACACCAATTACCAAACAAACGGCTGAACTCCAAACCCAAAAGGCTGTGCTATTTTGTTTTATTTGAGGATGATTAGTTATAAATGGAGCAACTAAGCCGCCTACACCACGAATCAAATAAATAGCAGTAATTGCTGATAAAGCCAATTTAAGAAAAGGCATATTAGGTAAAAAACCGGCACCAGACCAAGCATAGGCGCCCCAAATAATTAAAACAGCAGCAATACCTAATGTTATAACCGTTGGTTTCAGAGATCCCCTTTCAGCCATCAGCACCATTGCTTGCCCTGCCCCAAAAAAACGATACCAGTCTGGGCCTCCTATGGCGATACAAACATGTAGAACTGCCGCTAAAAAACTGAGTGCACCTGCGATAATAAGAAGATCAAAATCCATGAAAAGCATCTCTATTTTTTACACACATAACGATCGCTCGGAGGTATGTCCCTCTCGAAAGCGCTTGTCATGTTTCATTATCATTTTGGGGCTTATATTCTGGTTTTAATTCTGGAGAATTCTTTTTTCTATTTCCTCTCCATGCGAACCAACCACCCAATATCAGCGCAACCCAGGCAAGAAAGTTAATTATAAACACTCCGTTTACATAATTTCCCACCTTAAAAAACACATCATCCCAAAAGTGACGCCCCATGTTTTGAGACCATTTTTCAACGCAGCCATCTTTACGGCGTACCCAGAGGTAATCGTAACGATAACCAAAATCGTGAACGATTCCCGGCACAAGCAATAGTCCAACTGGAGATAGATAACCCCGTAATCTTTTAGGCACTGATGCACCGTCAAATATAAACCCTTTTGGGATTACTATCGTCTTGTCTATATTGGGACAATAAAAGTCCCAATCTGACTCAAATATCCAATTTCGAGTAGATCTAAACCAAATCCATATAGCCAGGAAGGGCCCTCTACCTTTTGTTTCAATAGGAAGAGGTATCAATATAGGCATAGTATTTATATGATTGGTTAGTGCAGGGCCTTTTTTTATAGTGCTCATAACCTATTCCTTTATAGAAACAATTTTTCTCAGGCCCGGGTTTTATAAAATTTCGACAATTTTTTCGTTAAATAAGATCATATTGAATCCGATTGATGCCTAACGACAAGTTATATTATTTTAAAAAAAACACCTTATTAAGAAAACCTGTGTATGCCCATATTAAAGCACCTATTACAGACATGCCAAGAAAATAATAAATATTTTTATATTTAGCATTAAATGCCTTGCGGCGATTTTCATGATCTAACTCTATTTCAGCCTCAACAATGGCTGAAGAAAAACCGCCAGAGCCAAAAGTACTTATGTGTTTAGGTGCTTCATTAAGATAGATGTTCTTTATTTCCACCTCAAACTCAGCAAACAATAATTCAGAGACAGCTAACAGAATAGCAGATACTGATAACAGTGCTCCAAATGAGGCTACCCAGGAAAAATCTTTTAATTGTAATGCTACGTATAAATGGATAACAAAAAATATAGAGCAAATAATTAATATTCTTAATTTTGATGTTTTCGATATGAATTTTAGAATGGTATTTATCTTTCCACCTGAGATAGCAGATTTAATGCTTATTGCATGCTCATTTGTTATTTTTATTTTCGTGGGCATATGTAATTAGTAGTGTATTGTTTTTAAATATAACGCTAAGTTAATTTGTCCCATCACCCGACAGCGTCAGCTGGCGGGTGATGGGACAAATTGAACGCCTTGTTATGAGTTTTATTTTCCATTGTTTTCATGTGAAAACGTACCATTAGCTATATAAACAAATCTTCGGAATTTATAGTGATTAATATTTATAACCCCATTTTTTGTTATTGTCACACTATTCACTTTTACCACATAAGTGCCATTATGCCCTTTGATATTTATGCTACATGGATCTTTTTTGCTACATGATGCTCTCTTTGCGGCATCGATTTTCATTGCTTCTAATTCAGCAGCTGATGTTGAAGAGCAAAAAAATAGTACTGATAATAAGAGTATATATTTCTTCATTTTTTACTCATAACGCTAACCTAAGGGGTTTCGAGAACAGGTGGTTTTTTTGCGCCCTTCGCAAAAAATGCGCGGGTTCACGGAGTCCCTCTTGAGATTTTTGTTATGGTTTGCATGCTTTAATTTTAATAGGGCTTATCGGCTTACTTTTTATGCTACCCACCCAATTTTTAAAACGATTATTATATATAGCAGTAGCGTTATATTGAATAATAGCGGAAGTAACCTCTTTTCTCGACACATGCTCATGTTCAATCTTTGCTCCCTCACCAGAATGTAGGATTACAAATCCTAATTGTTCATTGGTTGGGATTATGGGTACACCGTTAATTTTTTTCTCACCATAAGTAATAATAATTTCAGTTGGAACCCCGCCAGATGGAAGTACTGCTGCTATTCCTGATGATTTTGTTATTAGTTTAATTTCTTTCTTACTTATATTTTTTAAAATTAAATAAACTTTATACTTATATGATTTATTAGTCTTATCTACGCAATACATTTGTACGGTAGATATTTTAATATCATTTGCATATGAATACGCAGATATTGAGATAAGAATAAAAAAAAGTATTAATTTCATTTTTTTACCATAACGCTTAGTTAAGTTGCGTAGCAAACGGGCGCATTTTTTGCGCCCTTTGCAAAAAACGCGAAGGTTTGCGGAGTCAACTTGAACTTTTTGTTAGCTTCTATTTTAGTTTTCATTATTGTTAATGGTTTTTCACGATCCATCCTTAAATAAACCACGGACTTTATATAGAAAAAACCAAGCTATAATAAAATTTAGTATTGTAAATATAACGCCTAATACTTTTACCTCTGTGGATGATACTGCATACATTGCCCCATTGGGTATAAGCATTATAATTTCACCATGCCCAGGAATAAATGAAGGCATCGTTACTGCTATAATTAATGCCAATATAATTTTATAGGGCTTTCTCGGTATATATGCTTTTAGCAAAGTCAATACAACAACAAGAGCTATAATAAAATATATTAAATAAATGTAATTTGCTTCTACTCTCATTTTTTATAAAGCTAACGTTTTAGTTAAAGGGTTTATTTAAAAGAGAAGTCGAGAGCGCCTCTTTTAAAAAAACCCTTTTGAACGATTTGTTAGAGTTTTTTTGGTGTGGCATAAATAAAAAAAGTATTTAAAGTTAAAATTAACACAAGCATGGCAATTGCCGCAGGCCATTTAAAATATATTGACCATATAAATAAAGCGAGTGCCGAAGCTAAACCAAAAAATAGCATCGTTCTTATTTTATTTTGTTCTTTATTGCTTAATTGTTCGGTTGTTTTCACTAAGCGTCGCCATGCGCCTAAAACCCCAGCTAGACCAGAAACACTTATTAGGCTTAGCAATAATAGTATTGGACTTTTTTCTGCAATACCAGCAATGCCTATTATAATGCCGTATAAACCAAAAATAATTGCCGCTATTGTAAATGGTGTTGCTATAAGCAGGCCAATTATAATTCTCGTGGACTTTTTATTTAACAGGTCTTCCATGATGTTTTTGTAACTCTAACATTTGAAATAACCAGACGTCAGAAAGCTCAGCTTTCTGACGTCTGGTTAATTGATTTGTTAGGCAGCAACATTAGCGACCTAAGGGCTTCGCTCATTGGTGCCTTGCTTCTGGTTCGTTCTCCTCCGAACAAACATAAACCACCGAACACAGAGAAATACCAAAACCACTGTGGAGGCAATATACCAGGCGAGGGCAACGCGCTCACCTACCAGTTTCCACTCATCCACCGCAAGAAAGACCAATAATATCGAAACAGTAATCACCGACATCACCAACAGAGGCCACTCCTTCCATTGAACTACCGAGAGGGCCACACCAGCCAGGCCGGCTGCTAGGGTCGCCATGGCGATGGGGATACCGAACACCATTCCAAGGACTTGAATGGTTGTAATGTCGAGCGGGAGAATGGAGAGAAGTGGGGTCGCGCTAAGGACAACCGCGATCCATGCAAAACACCCATATGCTATGTCAAGATTGCGGGAATGAGTGATCCTTGTTTTCATGTCTCGATACCTCAGGAATGCTGACTAACGAGGCTGTAGAAAAAGCCACTTACAGGATCGGAATTCTACAGGCCTATTTTCAAAATTAATATTTATCCACTTTGCTCTGATAAAT
>QILK01000145.1 GCA_003233345.1 Gammaproteobacteria bacterium
ATACCATTGGGTCTACCGCGCAGGTCAATAGCCAACGCGAACATTGGCTCGATTTTTGGCGTGACCAGCGACTTGGATTTCAGCTTAAGCTCGCTCGGGAAAAAGGGGTAGGGGGAAAATTTATTTCTAGCGGTGAATCATTGATTAAAATTATTGACTGTTTATTTGAAAGTTATAATCCTGTGCCGTCTTTATTGCATGGGGATCTGTGGGGTGGAAATTATTCCACTGGTAGTGACGGTGAACCTGTTATCTACGACCCTGCGGTTTATTATGGCGACCGGGAGGCGGATATCGCTATGACAGAACTATTTGGCGGGTTTGGTAGCGATTTTTATGCGGCATACAATGCAATTTGGCCTTTGGACGCAGGATACAGCGTAAGAAAAGATTTATATAATCTCTATCATATTATTAACCACTATAATTTATTTGGTGGTGGTTATGCGTCACAAGCCAGTGCTATGATGAACAGTTTAGTTGCACAAGCGCATTAACGGATAAGCAGGATAAAATGGACAAACACACTCTGTGTGAAAAAATTGGTTTGGCGTAATTTTTGTTTCCCGGGTATCTGCATTGAGTAAAAAACTGTGTTTTGCGGTTTCTGTATTCGCAAGTGCTTCCTGAAATATTTCAAGTGAGGCATAAACACCAATGTTACCTTTAATCAGATTTTTTGTGACATTTTCGAGATGACTTATAACTTCAGGTTGTAATGGCTCTTTTATTTTTGACAGTATGACTTGAAAAAGATTAACCCAATTGCCTTTTTCAAGTGGTGATTTTAATATTGTCATAAAATTTTCAATATAATCTTCTTTTAATGCTTTATCATTTATCGTTTTGTCGGTATAAATACCTAATTTATTTTCCATTTCCAACGTCTTTGCCGGGTTATGTAGTATCAGTATATGCCGATGTTGAGAATGAAATATTGCCAATTGCTTTTGCCAGGAAGTTTGTTTGCATAAGTGTTGCCAGCGATTCAGGCAAAAGACATTACGAATAAACTGGCGGAACAGGTCTGGTTTTTCCAGTTCGCGTTCGTCAATCACGGGTAGCAATGGATGCGTTGCGGTAATGGCGTTAGAAAAAATTCCTTTTCCGAGCCTAGCAGGTTTAGTTTCTTCGGGTCGAAAGATCGGCGTATCGCTAAGCCCGCAACTTGGTGATCTAGACTTAAAGATAAATCCCGATAGTTGTGTCATTGAGTTAGAATAGGATTCACTAAACCGAGACAACGATTTTGTTGCATCAATATTTTTGTCGTCAACGCCTAAAGCCCGTAAGCGGTTGTCGATTTCAACCAACTGTATTGGCGGGCGCGGTACGCTCATTCCAGCAGCCACTTCAGGGCATACTGTCTGCCAAGTGAAAAAATCACCTAACAATTCTCTAACAATGACGTTGGGTTTCGCCTCACCATCATACCGGGTTTTTTCTCCCAATAGGCATTTGCTAACGCCTACTACAATCGAATCTGAATCAGGAACCGGTGGTTTCATTTCTATTTCAAAGGCCAGGTAGATTTTTTGAAATTATTTCACTGACCATGTCGATATGGGCGCGGCTATCATTTAGCGCTGGGATATAGGAAAAAGATTCCCCCCCATTTTCGATAAAGAAACGCCGGTTTTGTATGTCTATTTCTTCCAGCGTTTCCAGGCAGTCTACCGAGAATCCCGGGCAAATAACATCGATTGAGCGCGTACCATTTTGAGCAAGTTCTATTATCGTTTTGTCAGTATAGGGCTTTATCCATTCCAGCTTGCCCAGTCTGGACTGAAAACATAATCGCCACTCCGTTTGTTCGAGGCCCAGTCGTTTAACTAGTTCTACTGTTGTCTTTTCACATTGCTCGCGGTATGGGTCACCGGCGTTAATATAGGACAGAGGTAAGCCGTGAAAAGAAAAAAGCAATATTTCGGATTTTCCTTCCGACTCCCAGTGGCTTTCAATCGAAGCTACAATCGCATCCAGATAGAGATCATTTTCATGGTAATTGTTAATTAATGTTAGTGCGGGGACATAGCGACATTTTTGTAGCGTTCGAAAAACGGCGTCAAAGGTTGCCGCCGTTGTTGTTGCCGAATACTGGGGGTACATCGGTAGTACGATTAGTCTTTCAACTTTTTTCTCGATTAATTTTTTTATGGTAGACGGAATTGATGGATTACCGTAGCACATGGCCGTCTCAACCAAATAGTCATCACCAAATTTATTTTGTATTTCATGTTGTAACGCGCGTGTTAAAGTTTCAGTAATACTGAGTAGAGGTGAGCCATCATCGGTCCATATTTTTTGGTAGTTTTTCGCTACCCATTTAGGACGGGTGCGTAGCAATATTCCATGCAGTAAGATATTCCATAACCATCGTGGCGATTCGATCACCCGCCGGTCACTTAAAAATTGGGCAAGATAACGTCTTACGTCCTGGGTAGTCGGACTGTTGGGTGTGCCTAAATTGTTAATTATAATTCCGGTTTTAGTCGACATCTTGTTACTATTAATATCCTGTATTCGTTGCCAAAAACTGGTACATTAGTAAAAATTCTGCTGAAATGATTTTATAGTTTAATCCGCTTTTTAGCAAATTATCAAAAGGAATTATAGTCATATTATGAAGATCGTATTTCTGGACCAGCACTCAATCGGCAAAGACGAAATCAATTTTTGTGCATTGCGCAAACTGGGGACGGCCTGTCGTTTTTATTCCGAAACGGCGAATAATCAGGTTGCAGAACGCATTGCCAACGCGGATATTGTGATCGTTAATAAGGTAAATCTTGATGCTCACCAGCTGCAAAATGCTAAACACCTCAAGCTGGTTTGTATTGCCGCGACCGGTACTAATAACATAGACTTGGCGGCGGCAAAAAAAGCAAAAGTACAAGTATGTAATATTCGTAATTATGCGACGCCTTCTGTCGTACAGCATGTTTTTGGTTTAATTTTTACGCTGGCTTCACGACTGCAGGAGCATTATAGCGCGACTAGGCATGGTGATTGGGAAAAGGCCAATCAGTTTTGTATGTTAGATTATCCTTATTCCGAACTGGCGGGAAAAACCATGGGTATTATTGGCTATGGCACGCTGGGCCGCGCAGTTGCCAAAGCGACCGGTTGCTTTGATATCAAAACGCTTGTCGCTAATCGTCCCGGCGATTTGAAATTAAAAAAGAACAGGGTTGCGCTTGAGGATACGATTAGCGACTCAGATATTATTACCTTGCATTGTCCGTTGGCAGAAAATACCAGGCAGTTAGTAAACCGACAATTTTTGCAGGCGATGAAACCTAGTGCTTTTTTAATAAATACAGCCCGGGGTGGATTGATTAACGAGGGTGATTTAGCCGAGGCACTGAAAAATAGAGAGATCGCTGGCGCGGGTCTTGATGTACTAATCAAAGAACCCCCCGACTCGCAAAATATACTATTAAATTCAAATCTTAAAAACCTGCTGATTACTCCTCATGTCGCTTGGGCCAGTATCGAGTCGAGACAAAGACTGGTGGATCAGTTGGTCGTCAATATAAATAGCTATATCAGCGGTGACCTTGATAATCGTTTGATTTAACGGGCGTTGATTTTAAATGCTTGACCAGGAGACAACAAAGGGTTGTTTCTATGCATAGAAACAACCCCCTGATTGGCCAGGCATACTACTTCGCGACAAATTTTTTACTTTTTGGAGTTTCTAGCAATATAGGTTTTTCATCAATGGTACTACTGTTATACGCGTCGCTAGCACCTTCATTGACAACACAGTCGATAATTTTTTCCGCGCTTACATTGACAGGACAAGTAGCAAATGCGGATTGAGCCACGGTAAATACAAATAATGCCGAAATAAGTTTAATGATCTTCATGAAAATCTCCTTAGTATAAGTTAATTAAAATTTTGGGACTTTATAAGTCGCCCCGTTGTCTTTTCAGTCGACGCAGTGATTAACTAAAGTCAGCTTATATAGCCCGTTCGTTAATTACAGCTTAACTAGTAATGCAGATTTAATATCAAGTCTATTTACCAAGGTAAATAGACTTATTTTAGCGATAGGTTTATCTAAGCGCTTACCCGTTATTAAGTTTCTTGAGAAGCTCAAATTGTTCGATAATATTTTTAACCAATTTTTCGGTATCAGCTTGATTGACTTTACATTCAATGATACGTTCCGATTTCTGGATTTGTGAAGGGCAGCGATCAAATTTTGCAAGGGTGTCTGTATAGGAACTACTACCGGCTTCTTTGACGACGCACTCAATGATTTGCTTGGCGGTGTGGTTCTTAACGGGACAGTTGGCGAATACGGATTGACTCATCAGGATTGTTATTAGTGCGACAACTATTTTTACAGATTTCATGTGTGTGCCTTTTGCTTGTTAATTAAAAATGGTTCATAAATTTGTTAAATAGGTTAACGGTGCCAGTTTGTAAATCTTTAGTGATATAATGCAGTAAGTTGATGAAATATAAGATATTTTGAACAGTATATACTGATGTGTGTATATAAATATTTTATAAATAGCGGCTTTATCCAGTTAAGGCATTGACAAGGCAAGTTGATGGCAAAGATCAGAAGAGGAAAAGGTATGATGAAAACAACTAAAATTTTCTTGTCCATTTTATTGCTAACCTTATTAATCACCCATAATTCAGTTTATAGCGCTGAGCGTATTTACTGGATAGCCGCTGAAAAGGTTGCCTGGAATTACGCTCCGTCGCGCAAAAATTTGATCAAACCTGGGGCTGGTATGGGGGTATGGGGAAAAAAACTAATTTATAGAAAGTATCGTTATATTCAGTATACAGACAGCAACTTTAATAAAATCATCAAGGCACCGGAGTCAATGGGTATTCTTGGGCCGCAAATACGCGCAGTTGAGGGTGATACGATAAAGGTACATTTTTATAATAAAACAGATAAACCCTTAAGCATGCATCCGCACGGTGTGAATTATGAAAAAAAGAGTGAGGGTGCCGATTCTTCGGGCAAGGGTGCCGAGGTAAGGCCAGGCGAAAAATATACTTACCATTGGCAAGCTGATGCCGATTCAGCCCCAGGTGCAAACGATCCCTCATCCATAGTCTGGCTCTATCACTCACATGTTGATCCAGTGAAGGAGTCTTATGACGGGTTAATAGGTACCATTGTCATCACCAAGAAGGGTTATCAAAGATCAGATCAAGACCCGCGACCAAAGGATATTGATGTTGAGTTTACAACTTTATTTATGGTCTTTAACGAAAACAAGGCGAATGCAAAAATTCAGCACGAGGGCGAGTTAAAACATTCAATAAATGGCTATATATTTGGGAACCTGAAGGGCCTGACGGCTACCAAGGGTCAAAAAATCAGATGGTATCTGCTGGCGATGGGAACAGAAATAGATATGCATACCGCGCACTGGCATGGAAAAACGGTTGTCGAAAATGGCCGCCGCACAGATGTGGTAGAACTTTTGCCCGCCAGTATGAAAACGGTTGATATGGTAGCCAATAATCCGGGATCATGGTTATACCATTGCCATGTGAATGACCATATTACGGCGGGTATGTCGGCCCGCTGGCAAATTAAGTAACCGTTGTAGTTGGCGAATAATACCACGAAAAAAGGTGCATACTGAGCAATATAGGACCTATATATAGAGAGACAGCAGCCGTTAATACCAGTTAAGCGCGATTTATATAAATAACCAATTTAATTGGCTATTCCCCGATTATACTAGTGGAATCTAGTCACTGATTTGGCCAGTATTCTGCATCAATATAATTGTTTACTAATTATACTTGTTATCGTTAGTATCGATAGGATAGACTTATTTATATATGCTAATTCAAATGCGAAAAATGGCTAGTAATAAAAAACGACTGGTGACAGCACTGGTGGTTTTTGCGTACTCTTTTTTAGCAATATTGCCTACACACATGCATGTTTACTGTAAGGATGCGGGAACCGCATCGCATCACCATTATACCGATGTTCAGTTTAACTATTTTGAAAAAAGCCATAGTCATAGTCACCAGCATCACCCGCTCAACGCACAGCCTGAGCAACACCATTCACATCATCAGCATGGTCAGCATCACCCGCATGTCCATGCGCATAATGGTAGTGAATTAGTCGCAGATTTGATCCTTGATGTGTTAGACCTGAGCCTGGATGATTTACTCGTGAGTCAGGATAATGTGTCGAAAGCACCTGACAAAGCCGCATCGATTGGTT
Organism: Gammaproteobacteria bacterium; assembly: GCA_003233345.1. GTDB lineage: Bacteria > Pseudomonadota > Gammaproteobacteria > SZUA-21 > SZUA-21 > SZUA-21. Next base: position 6,228 of record QILK01000145.1, read on the forward strand.
TTTTTGTGCCATTTTTATTATTATTATTGCCCGTAATTTCGGCCCGAGCTAATTTTTTGGTTTTGGTCAAACAACGGGTCAGACCGCGCGCCCATTATTTTATCCCGCCTAAACAAGCACCGCCTGCATAAATATTCATCTATTTTATAACGCATTGACAGCGGGGATTTTCTGAATCCAGTGTGTTCAATGCAATTATGCGCTGGGTATAGGACCCACGGTAAAGCGTAGATGATTGGAGCGGGAAATGAAAACACAATTTATATTATTATGTGCGATGACGAGTGCGGTATTTGCCTCGATAAATGCCAGTGCGCAGACAGCAAAAGAAATGACAAAGCAAGGTTGGTCATTGCACGATGCGGTCAGGAGGGCTATCGAAATTTCGCCACAGTTAAAAGCATCCAGGGCCTATTTAAAGGCACAAAAAGCCAATGCCAGACAGGCTGGCCGGTTATCAAATCCAGTGATTCAAACCCGCTACGATGACAGCCTTAAAAAAGCGGGCGTAGAGCGGTCAGGTGGTATCACCGAAGTGGCGCTTAGCCAGTCCTTGCCGCTAGCCGGTAAATTGCGTCGCCAAAAAGCCATTGCCCGAGTAAAAGTTAAATTAGCAAACGTGCTGGTAAAGCAACAACAGTTAAAACTGGAACATCAGACCGCGAAATTATTTCACCAGTTGCAGGCAGCCCAGGCGCGGCTTGTGGTATCCAAAGATCAGTTGCGATCTTCTGGTGAGTTTCAACGTATCGGGCGACAGCGGGAAAAGGCCGGTGATTTATCCAGGCTCAAGCGATTACGACTGGATCTGGCCCGTGAGCAGGCGCATCAAAATATAAAGGTATTTTCTAATCAGCTAGCAAATAATCGGGCCCGTTTTTATTTATGGCTGAGAATTGATTCCCCGCCTGTTGGCAACATCAAAGCCTTTATCGGGTCTGTGGAAATGCCTGCGTTGAGTGTACTCATCACTGGCCTAGACAGGCATCCTGAATACCTTGCCGGTGTCCTCAAGACAGAAATGGCGCAACAGGGCGTGGGTCTGGCAAAAGCGAACCGTTGGGGAGAAATTGAACTTAAAGTATTTCAGGCTCGCGAAGAGTTTTCCGGGGTGCAGGAAGATGTCACCGGTGTCGGGGTTAGCGTTCCACTACCCATCTGGAATCGGGCAAAAAGCAATGTTCCCAAAGCGTCCGCTTTGGCATCACAAGCGGATTATGACCTTGAGGGGCTAAAAATTAAGCTCGAAACCCAGCTGAAGATAGATTATGCACGTTTGCGGCAATTAATTGATGAAACACAACATTATAAGGCGCATGTGTTACAACCGGCAAAAACAGTATTTCGGCTCGCCCGCATTAGTTTCAAGGCTGGTGAGGCCGATATTTTGATTTTACTTGATGCCTCAAAAGCCTATTTCCAAGCAAAAAATAAATATGCCGATTTAAAACGGGATAGGTGGTTGCAGGCAGCAAAATTACGTTATGCTTCTGGCGGCATATTGTATAAATATTAACAAACAAGGAGGCGAAAATAACAACTAAAATGGTTTAGCTTATTTTGGTTATTGCTGAATTATGGCGAGGGTCATAATGGCGAGCACAAACCTTATTAGCCTGATAAATAAAATAAATAAGTATATTTAATTTTAACTAAGGAGAAAAAAATGAAGTTATTAAAAGCAGTTCAGATTCTTGTAGTTGTTGCTTCAGCGTCGATGTTAGCCGCTTGTGGTGGTGGTGGTGATGGGCATAGCCATGCTGACGGCCAAAAAGCAGGTGATGGTCATACTCACGCACCTAAATCGGATAAATCTGACAAAAAAGACAAGTAGCACTTTATCCAAACCAGCGTACTGGGAATTTAACATGTGTTTTAAAAATATTTCAGGCTTACTGGCAATGCTATTAATGACAGCATTGTTATCAGGGTGTAGTGATCACAGTGGACACGATCACGGTGAGCATAGTCACGGTGCTCATAAAGAGCATGACAGTCACCATAAGCACGGCCGTCCTGAATTGTCTGTTACTGATTTTACCGAACACACTGAGCTGTTTGTTGAATTTCCAGCGCTGGTGGTATCAAAAAGTTCTGCTTTTGCTGCCCACCTGACCTGGGTGAAAAACTATAAACCATTAGTAGCAGGCCGGGTGACGGTAGTATTAAAAGGTGGAAAATATAAAGAAGAAGTATTTCCGGTTAGCAAACCGAGCCAGCCGGGTATTTTTCGAGCCGATGTTATCCCCAAAAAAGCGGGACAACGAGAACTGGTTGTTAAGGTAGTGTCTCAAGGTATTACGGTTGAGCATAATATTGGAAAAATAACCGTGTATCCAGCCGGACAGAAAAAATTTCCACCACAAAAACAAACTGGTGATGATGGCATCACCTTTTTAAAGGAACAGCAATGGAAAGTAAATTTCGGAACATCCGAGATTTCCAAGCGTGTTATTCGAGAAACGGTCGCGGGTTTTGGGGTGCTTAAACCCAAGGCTAACAATAATGTTCATATCACTTCACCGACGGCGGGTCGGATATTGACATACGGAAAATTACTGCCACAAGTGGGGCAGATGGTAAAAGCCGGGCAGGTGCTCGCGCAACTGGCCCCGAAGTTTAGTGGCAGCAAGGATATCGCTTCGTTGGAACTCGAAAGCCAACGTTCGCAATCGAAATTAAACCTGGCGAAAAATGAATATACTCGGGTTGCAGGTTTACTAAAACAGGGGGCGGTTTCGCAAAAAAGAGTGCACGTGGCGCAAAGCCAATTGGAAACTGCCAGAGCTGAGCATTCTACCGCAAAGCGGCGTTTGTCCAGTTACGGGCGCGTTGCCAGTGATTCAAGTTCGTCCGTCAATGTGCCAGCACCCATCGCAGGTACTCTGGTGCAGATACATTTTGTTCCGGGCAGTTATGTGACCGAGGGACAAGCTTTGTTCCAAATCGTCAATCTGGAAAATATATGGCTAAAAATACAGATTGCAGAAATGGATGCTGGTCAATTGGTATCACCTATGGGGGCCTGGTTTCAATTACCCGATGGTAGCGTTTATAACGTTGATTTGGCCAAGGGCGGAAAGTTGATTAATTTTGGTACTGTGGTCGATAGCAAATCGCGCACATTGCCAGTGATATTCGAAATGTTAAACCCTGATAGAAAGTTGCGTATCAATACTTATATAAGAGCGCATGTCTATACCGGAAAATCGGCCAATACAGTTGTCATACCCACCAGCGCTATTGTCGATGACAATGGGCAGGATGTCGTTTTTATTCTAAAAGATGGTGAGCACTTTGAGCGTCGAATCGTCAACCTGGGTATTCGTGAGGGAGCGTGGGCGCAGGTGCTCGAAGGTGTAAAGACTGGAGAAAGAATAGTAAGCAAGGGCGCGTACCTTGTTTACCTGGCGTCATCTGCGACCTCGGTTCCTTCTCATGGTCATGCGCACTAAATCTGCTGGAAATAAATAATGATTGCAAATTTGATTAGATGGTCTCTGGCGAATCGTTTGTTTATTATTATCGGGACTTTTGCGCTAATGGGCTGGGGGGCTTATGAGACTACGCGTATGCCTGTCGATGTATTCCCTGATCTAACCGCACCGACAGTGACTATCCTCGCAGACGCGCGCGGTATGGCTCCTGTAGAAATGGAAACGCTGGTTACCTTACCGATTGAAACCGCGCTAAATGGCGCCAGTGGCGTACGCCGTATTCGCTCATCGACTGTTATTGGTGCTGCGGTAGTTTGGGTCGAGTTCGAGTGGGGTACTGATATTCTTCGGGCCCGACAAATTGTCCAGGAAAAGCTACAGTTAGCCCGTTCCAGCCTGCCTCCCGATATGAGACCGCCGGTCGTGGCCCCGCCGAGTTCAATCATGGGCGAGATTATGTATATTTCCGTTCAGTCTGACCGGCACGACCGAATGAAGATCCGCACTGCTGCTGACTGGTTGGTTAGCAGGCGTTTACGCGCGGTGCCCGGCGTTGCTCAGGTGATACCCATTGGTGGCGATATAAAGCAATACCAGATTCTAGTGCGTCCGGATCGCCTTGCGGCGTATAAAATCAGTTTGGAACAGGTGACCAAGGCATTAAAAGAGACTAATGATAATGTCTCAGCTGGTTTTTTTATCAAAAATGGACAGGAGCATTTAATATACGGCCTGGGCAGAATAAAACACATAAAAGATATTGAAAGCACGTTTATTGCCATGAGGGGTGAGCAGCCAGTGACCGTTAAACAGGTCGCGCATGTCAGAATCGGCCCAGCTTTAAAAAGAGGAGATGGCGCGGTTAGTGGAAAACCAGCCGTGGTATTGTCGATTCAAAAGCAGCCTAATGCCAATACCATCGAGTTAACAAAAAAAATAGAAATGGAGATCAAGTCACTGAGCCTGCCTGAAGGCATGACGATCAATTCAAATCTGTTTCGGCAGTCCAACTTTATTAACGCCGCTATCAGTAATATTTCTTCTGCGCTTATAGATGGCGCTATTCTTGTCGTCTTAATTGTCTACATTTTTCTATTAAATGGTCGTGCGACCATCATTACGTTAGTTGCTATCCCGCTTTCTTTATTGACGGCCATACTGGTGATGAAGCTGTTTGGCGCAAGTATAAATACGATGACACTCGGTGGTATGGCCATTGCGGTTGGTGCATTGGTCGATGATGCGATTATCGACGTCGAGAATATCGTTAAGCGACTCAGGGAAAATTCGATGTTGTCAGAATCGAGTCGAAAACCCGTTCTAAACGTCGTATTTAATGCCACCTTAGAGATACAAAGTTCAATTGTGTTTGCGACGATTATTATTATTATTGTTTTTGTGCCGTTATTTTTTCTGAGTGGTGTAGAGGGGCGGTTACTGCAACCGTTGGGGTTTGCTTATGTTGTTGCCATTGCCGCGTCGCTAATTGTTGCGATTACTATTACGCCGGTACTATGTGCCTATTTACTACCAGGTTCGAGCGCAATCAAAAATGAGAATGAACCGCGATTGGTTATTTGGTTAAAGCAAAAATATCGACCGATGTTGGAAAAATCACTTGCCAATGTAAAGACAGTCACAGCCGGATCGGTGATGCTGTTTGTCGCTAGCATGTTAGCACTGGGATTTGCCGGGCAAGCTTTTTTACCGGACTTCAATGAAGGTAGTTTAACGATAGCGGTGACAACGATTCCGGGTACGTCATTAAAGCAATCGAATGAATTAGGTAATATGGCGGAAAAAATAATATTGAAACTCCCTGAAGTTGTGAATACTGCACGTCGAACCGGCCGTGCAGAATTGGCAGAGCATATTCAGGGGATCAACGCCAGCGAAATTGATGTGGCATTGAAGATGAAAGATCGGTCGAAGGAAGAGTTGCTTGCACATTTACGCAAGCAACTTGCGGTTATTCCAGGCGCTAATATATCGATCGGGCAACCAATATCACACCGTATTGATCATATGTTATCGGGTACCCGGGCCAATATAGCGGTCAAAATATTTGGTGAAGATCTTTATACGCTGAGAAAGCTTGCGCAGAAAGTTAAAGTAGAAATGAATGCGGTTAAAGGTGTCGCCGATTTGTCGGTCGAGCAGCAGGTGGACATTCCATTTTTGAATATAAAATATAAAAGAGATGTTATCGCCCGCTATGGTTTACGGGTACGCGATGTCGCTCAGGCAATCGAAACGGCTTTTATCGGCACGGAAGTAGGTAAGGTACTCGAAGGTCAGGCCAGTTTTGACTTGTTGGTACGCTATCCTGAGAGTGGGCTAAAAAATGTTAAAATGATTAAAGCGACCCGGATCACCACGACGAGTGGCGCGGAACTGCCATTAAAAGCATTGGCAGATGTATACCGCGGGCGTGGACCAAACACGATAAGCCGTGAAAACGTGCAGAGAAAAATTGTCGTGTCTTGCAATGTCGCCGGCAGAGACTTGCAAAGTGTCGTTAGTGATATAAAAACGCGAATTGCTAAAAACGTCAAATTTCCAAGCGGATACCACCCGGAATATGGCGGTCAGTTCGAAAGTGCCAGAAAAGCACAAGTGACCTTGTTAATATTGAGTATTATTGTTATTGCCGCCGTATTTTTATTGCTCTATACGGCTTTTAACTCTATCCGCGATGCCTTGTTGATTATGCTTAATCTACCGCTCGCCTTGATCGGTGGGGTACTCGGCGTATTTATTTCCGGCGGCATACTATCGGTCGCATCAATCGTTGGCTTTATCACCCTGTTTGGCATTGCAACGCGAAACGGCGTCATGATGGTCGCGCATATTAATCACTTGATTGAACGCGAGGAGGTCAGTGACGTAGTGACCGCAGTTTCCAGAGGGGCAATAGAAAGGCTAGTGCCTATTTTGATGACAGCATTAGCTTCAGCATTAGCATTGGTACCATTAGCATTAAGCGGAGGCGAACCAGGAAGCGAAATCCAGACACCCATGGCCATCGTAATCTTATTCGGTCTAATCAGCTCAACCGCGCTAAACATGCTAGTAGTCCCCGCCCTACTAGTCCAACACGGATCAATGAAACAAAAGCTAACGTAGCCCGGACTTCGCAAAGCGAACGCCGGGGAACAAACATCCTATTCCTCCGTGTCTTAGCTAAAAACCGACCGTTCCCTACCAACGCTTGTCTTAATTAAATTTTAAACTATATTTCTTTTACCCGGCGTTCGCTGCGCGAAGTCCGGGCTACCGGATCTATCAGTTATTTTTTATATAGCGACAACGAGTCCCTATATAAGGGTCGTTCCAGCAATTTTTTGTCCACTTTTCTGGTAGGTTATCACCCTGCACTTTTCGTTGCGGTGAATCGACCGGTTTGCTTTCAGGTGTCGCATAAGGAGAGTCTAAGCCGCGCCGTTCAGCAGGCTGACCAGTGGGCGGCACAGGGGCCACATGCAGGCTAGACCGTTGCACCGGTTCCGTTTGATTTATAATAGGCTCGTGCCGGGAATCCTCTTTAGGGATCTGTTGCGCTGCTACAACAGGCGGAAGATATCGCCGAGGCTGATGGTACCTATGTTCATAGCTATCTATGTGACGATTTATTGGAGCATGTCGTCTAACAGGCGCCCGTCTTTTTGCAGATCTTCTGGTTGCTGAACGCCTGGTTGCTGATCGTCTAGTTGCTGATCGCCTAGTTGCTGATCGTCTGGTCGCTGATCTCTTTTTTATTGATCTCCTAGCAGTTGATCTTTTTCTAGTTGATCTTTTGGAGCGACGTTTGCCCGGCTTGCGTTTCACATATTTATTTCTAGTAGCTCGTTTCTTATAGCGCCGGGAGCGTTTTTTAACGCTTTTTCGCTGTTTGGCCCCTCTACGCTGGCTTTTTTTACTAGCGCGTTTACGTTTCTTAAGCTTGTCCCCGTGATTTTTAGCGATTTGCCGAGCTTGAGCATGATCAATTGGCGTGGCCACACTAACACTGGTAACACTAACAAAAGCTAATGCGAGCAGACCAAAAAATGTCTGTCCCAAATATTTATTCATGATGCTTCTCCAACGGATTCCTTTAAATTACTAACGCCCATTCTAACAGAATATCGCCTTAATTTTTACCTACTTCAAATCAGGTTTATCATCACTTAACGCGCACCCTATTAGTCAATCAAGTAGCCCGGACTTCGCGCAGCGAACGCCGGGAAAAAAGAATAACCCCCTCTAAACCCAACAAAAATCCTAAAACTCCGGGTCATGAGTACATCTGGTACATCCCGTTTTGCTGTTGTGGTCCTATTTCTCCCCAGCGTTCGCTGCGCGAAGTCCGGGCTACCCGTTATGTTTGGCAATAGCAATACGGCGTCGCCCATATCGATATTAGTCGGGCATACTCACTTGTGGGTTCAATATAGCTGGCTAAAAGCAGAATTCGCAGATTGTTATGTTTTTCTTAACGAATCTAATTTCATCAAGAGATAAGCGGGTGCTGGTAGTGCTAATGGCAGGCATTAAATAACTAAGCATTTGTCCAGAATCAGCCAAAAGCGAACATAAATTTTAAGATACTCTAACATAGTAAGTGCCACGTCCGGTGCCTCTTGCTTCAATAAGATCTAACTTAACCAGCTTATCAAAATCCAATTTTCTAGCCGCAAGGCTACGTGATGATATGTTGCCATATTCACGTTGGGCAATACTGCCATGCTCATCAATATAATCCAGAATCTGTCTATGATGGGTTTCAAGACGAAGTTTAGCCGTTGATTGCTTTGGCAATGCTTTATGAGCGCGCCGTAGTTCATCCAAAACCCCATCAGCAAAATATTCCAGCCATCCGGAAAAATCTATATCTTCTGCTAAGTCGTAGTAATCACCCGCTAACCCAACGGCTTTGAAATAACGTGTGATATTACGATTAAAGATTGAAGCGTGTTATTGTGGTTTTGAATTCAAGATTTAGTTAAACGGCGTGGAAACCAAAAAGCCGTTGTCGCGCTGGCAAATAAAATGGCGCGTATTGCACAAGTATTATTGGCGCGAAAAGAAAGTTACAAGGCGGATTATATAAGCAAAAATTAATTAGTCTTCTAATTACTTTAAATTTAACATTTAAAGTGGTAAGACACGCCCTAAAGCTCAACAACATGATGAAGCAACCGATCATTCCGCCCTTACTGGAACCTGGAGAGAACACTGATATTTAATACCGCCTGGGTGATTAGGCAGTAAGGTGCGGATCTTATTAAGGCCAGGATGAATTAACATCCACAAACAGGCCGGATAGTTGTTCGCAACGGGTTTTCTTCATCTGTCCTTGACTTACGGGAGGTGTCCATATATGTCCCATTAATTGTTTATGAATATGCCATAGGCAATCTGTGTAAAGAATCATGTTAACAACCATTTAGCAAAACGAGGCTTGTGTTCTTACCACAATGGAGCTTATGGATGTTAGGTTTTCTGTGACGGTACGTTTAGTCCTACCTGTCATATAAAAGAAGTAAAAAATTGTTGTAGATAGTTGCATGTTTACGGTGGGTGATCTTTAATTAGAGTAGCAAGAAAGTGCTGTATTATATTCTTATATTGGTGCTAAATGGAGAAATAAGATGAGTTTCTCAGTCTACACCTTTTCAGATCAATTGCAAAACCGTACTCATCAATTTACGCTTGATCTGGCGCAAACAATTGAACTTAATACTTATACTGAAGCAATGGTTGCAAACAGTGAATATAACCAAACATCTAAAAATAAAGTAAGCGTACAAGATGAAATCGTATTGACCCTTAATCCCAGTACATCTGTTAAAGATTTGTATGCAGTATTTAAAAACTATGTTAACTCGGATCCTTCCTTAAAAATATATATACAAAATAGTACTGGGCATTCACTTGTACTTTCATATAAAACTGTATCGCAGAACCAACCTAAGCTTACGATTGAAAAATTAGATGTTTTAGTTAAGGATGACAAAAAGTGGCTGAGATCTCCTGGTAAACTCGAATGGCTAAAAATATTCGACAAAGGACTTGTAATAAAGGATAACCGAAAAAATGGACCGTTGATCGCTACTCGTGAAAGTTTTAGAGTGCAATGGGGGCTTATAATCGCTATTCCTTTCGTATTCTACATATTTCTAGGAGTAAATAGCTTATTTGATCCGTTTCTAGGTTTGAGTTTTTCTGAACGTTTAACTGGATTTTTTTTTATCGTAATCAAAGGTGTTGCGTTGTCTTTCATCCTTTACATTCCTGGAATATTGATTTCTCTCGCCTTACCTAAAGATCTAAAGAAGACATATAAATACAACGAAACTGATAAAAAACTCATCGCCTTTGTCAATTATTTTATCGAGTATATAAAACATATGAACTCTTGAAAATAATTACTTTAATTATTCAGATTTTTTTCGGACATTCGTTAAACTAAATTCTTACACGCTCACTACTGATTCCTCATGCCGCGATCCAAGTGATAATCTATAGATACCCTGGAAAATTTTCTCTGACTTGGTTACGTACGAAGTACTAGTTTACATGAAATATTTTACGAAGAATCCGAGGACACCCGGTGCGCCGAGAAAAATCGGCAAGAGACTGCAAGAGACATCCGTACATGCACCAGGTCTGTCGACTCCGGAGAGCCTAAGATTAATACTCGCTGTAACGCATCAATCTGTGTTGTTTTCCTCTTCACCCAACAGAGTCGACACTCTCTGTAATGATTTCGGAGCTCAATACGGAGCCTATACTTTCCTCTGTCAACGCTTAACCATTATCCTTACGAATAACAGCCCATGACTCAAGGTCCTGGCGGGTTGCTAACCCTTACCAGGTAGAGGATTTCCACCTCCAATCTCTTGCCGATTTTGCTCGGCGCACTGGGTGTCCCATTAATTTTTTGTGCGGTGTGCCAATGGAGATGAAGGTCTCTGAGTTCATTTAATGAATAGTAGTACGGGTAAAATCCAGATTAACCACCTCACTTCGGGGTGGCTCAATGTATCTTAATTCATTTTCCTATCTTATTATTTTCTTCGAGCTCAGTAGCATGAAAAGGGTTTTAAGCGGTAGTAATAATTCGTAAAACGTACTTGGAGAGATAAGTTAAGATATTTGGTTAACTAAAATTTCGCCAAATTCTACAGCTTTAGAAAAAGGTACCGGGTATTCGCATTGTGGGATTGAACCCGCAACTTCTTCTGGGCGAAATCTGAATGCTCCAATATTTTTTTTCTGTTTCGCTATATATTTTTCAGAAATATTATTTTCTGAAAGTTTATTTAAAATATTCGTTTGCCATCTGCTGTCTGACGCTCGATTTTCCCATGACTCTTTACAAAGAATATTATGGCCTTGAGCAGAAAATACTTGCATTACAAAGGTTGAACAAGTCAAGCCACAATTTTCGTTTTCAGGCGCCCATTCTCCAGTTATTGGATTGAAAACTTTGTCTGTTATATCTATTCCATATGGGATAGTATCTTTTCCGTTAACATGGATAATTTCTTTACAGTAAGCAACAAGTACAGCTTTATTTATTTCGTCTAATCCACAATCTAGCCAATGATAAGTGTTTTTAGGTTCTTCATCTATGAGGATATAGTGCCATGCTAAGTGTAGTATTCTAGCTGGGCTATTTATGTTTTCATTGTATAGAATTCCGATATGGTTTTGTCCTTCCGTTGAGCATGTTATTGCTACACCAATAAATTCTACACAATTGAAGTGTTTGTCTTTAGGGTTATGGATATCCACTTAATTAACTATAATCCACCTAATAATTGTTTATCATTGAGTTTACGTTTCTTTAATTCGATTCTTACATTACTTAATGTACTTTCCCAATTACCTAATTTGTCTCGCACAATAAATGTACGGCGTAAAAGACCTATAAGGATTATTGTAGGAGAAAGGCTAATATCGATTCGTGAAAATATTTCGTTACACTTACTATACCTGTTATGTCTAAGATACTCTGAAATATTAGAATTCAATTCTTCTAAGTCGTTTGGGGATTTGCTATTACAGTCTATTTTGTACAAATTTTCTAGCCAGCTGAATTCATCGTTTGCTTTTGAAGTATTTTCAAGAATTTGAACTAACATTGATATATTACTAAATTTAGATTCATGCGCTAAATAGTTACGGTATTCATTTAAATTCTGGTCTAATTTTGAACCAGTCAATGAAGTGTTTTGTAGAATGTCTAGATCAACATTATAGCCTGAATACATAGGGTGGAGTAATGTTTCGAAAAAGTTTTTATATGATGGTGTAGCTGAACTAACTACATGTAGCCGGTTAGGGCGTTCATTAATTTTAAATACTATAACATCAGTATTTTCAATCTCGGGAAATGGGCCTAGGCTCCATGGCTCTGTAGAGGTCGTCCTGGATACACCATTTGAATACGCATCCGGATTTTTTATTGAATCTTCTAAGAGTGTTTTTGGCATCATCTAGCTCCACAGATTTTTCCAGAAAAAAATCAGAGTCTATTAAATAGCAAGACTCATTTTCTTTCTCAACTAGGCCATGTTGAATTAATAATTTATCGCCTTCATTCAAATTCATTAATAAAACGCTATTGGCTCGTATAATGTTAGCATTTATAATTGGATCGGCTAAAGAACCCAAAAGTTTAGTATTTACTAATTGATCCCAGTTTCTATCGTTTAAGCCTAATTTACTTTTTACAATCAAATTTTTATATCGTAATCCGATACGAGTAAAAATATCAATCTTATCGTAGATTTGTAAAAATTTACCTAACAAATTATTCAGTCTATCCTCAAAGTCTTCCCACTTTTCGTATTGATTTGTAGTTATTGATAAAAAGTCACTCGCAATAGTAAACTGCCATATGTGATCACGGGAAATAAATCTAAAAAGTGGCTTTTCACTTATGACTTTTGTTTCACTTTTACTATTGACATCAATTTCTTGTGAACGTAATTCTTCTAAGTGAGGGTATTCATTGGAAATTAATTGCTGAAATTGGGTTGGTAATTTATCTTCTAACAGTAAAAGTCTAGGAAATCTTACTTGGCATATGACCTCAGTCAGTGGGTTACATTTATATATTACTCTATCGCAGTTTGGGAATGGCATATATATTTAAGTTAACATAGTATATTGTATTTGCAAGTAATAGTATACAAAATGTATGGAAATATCAAATAATTCTCACTTATGATCTTGCAAAATGCAAGCAATCGGTAAGCGTTTCCTAAAATGTTATAGGGGTTTCTGAAATAGTAGCAACAGGAAAATTTGAAATGAAAATGATTTAGTGAAGAATTAATAGTCAGGTGAACAGGTCAGGTGCAGGTGAATCGGGGTCGTACCTACGTAAGCACATGAAGTCCAGCACGGTTTGGCAGAAAAATGCCAACATATCCGGCTTAGAACGACTATTTTTGTGCTAAAAACAGACTTTTAAGGGTTTAGTCCAGGAGTCTGTTTATGCCCAGAGCAAACCGTTGTTTCTTGCCAGGATATGCCAGCACATAACCCACCGATGTCATAAGCGTGAGGTCCTGCTCAAGTTTAAACGTGATCGCATGAACTGGAAGCACTGGTTGCTTATCGCAAGAACACGTTTCGGTCTTTGTGTCCCAATTATATTGCGACGTCGAATTATATTCATTTACTGGTCATTGCCAAAGGTCATGATGAAATATCCAATAGCATGCAATTAATCGCTGGCCGTTCAAACATTTTGATATTTTTGATATCCAAGCTTAAATTTATTTTTTAGCGATTCGGGTAACGTCTTAAGTTTATTCCTATATAATTTAACGAAATGATGCGAGTGTCCCATTAATTATTTCATTTGCGTAATACGATAAGCGTATCAAGAGGCGCTAGTTGATACTAACTAATCAGTGTCACCAAATAACTTTATAATTACGCATAGTCAATATGTGTTAAACCACCAAAATCTTCTGAATATTTATATTGACCACCACATACATCATTTACATAGCTGTTAAACCAAGACTTGAAATTTATGGATACAATTTCTCTGTTAGATGCGTCATGGTACATGGAAATTATTTGGCCATAATTTCCTTTTGAAGTAGGGTCCAAGTCAAGACAATAATGATTGCTATTATTGTTAGAAAATGGAATCCATTTAGGGTTCCACCAGTCATTTTTTACTCCCTTATCCGGTTCCGAATATATTCCCTTGAAATCTCCAGAATTATGCAGGTCGTACCAAACCTTCCAATTATCCAAAATAGCATCTGTAGATAGAAATTCTGAATTATCTATTAGACCACCGGCCATATTTCCTTGGCCGTTATGAATTTTTAAGCATTCTATAAAATCATTCGGCAACTTAACGTTAAGATCGCTCTCAAGTTTCAGTATATCTTTATCGTTAGCAGGCGAATTTAAATCAGAAAAACCTTCAGTCCAATTTTCAGAAAGCCAATTTTCAAATTTTTTCCATATTTCTATCATTCGATTTTCCCATATTTCTATCATTTGATTATGTTGTCTAAGTGTAACCTGAGCCTGGTTATCCTATTTTTTTGAATTATGCTCACTTATTAAAGAGAGTTGGTTCTAATTAATTAAGAACGCCTGAATAATTTGTCCAGCAACTAGCGTAGCCGAGGTTCCGTAACCACCGTGTTCGACGACGACCGCTACTGCAATCCGCAGAATCAGGGGACATCCACTAATTGTAAGTAGAAAATTCATCCTGTTCAACAAAAATTGACATTAGTATTGTGATTGATCTTTCTAGTTGGGCTTGGCTTTGATCCGAAATTATTCGGATGATCCTATTAATGACATAGAGTCTTGACTGATTATTTTAGGTTGATTTAGATACTCCAAATATTATTGCTTGATTGTAAAATCTGACTCCGGTCTGTTTTGATGTCTACAGCATCCTGTAAGCCAGGCAGTAATGAAATAATATCAGTCTGGAATACTTCTGACCAAAGAAGTAACGGTTACCATCTTTGTATCTCTTGGCATCTTCTCCCTCTAGAAAAAATTCCACGATAGCAGCTACTGCTAATGGTCGAAAAATTCCTTTCCTGAAAAACGCATTACAGTTAATCCCGGTTGAAGCCTCAAACCGGCGGCGTAGCTCAAATTCGAAGGTATGATCAAATTTGGGGTTAGCTGCTCGATGGAGGACTAAATTTGAGAAAGGGATGACACCCCATGGTTTTCCGTTGAAAACAAATACACGATCAGATGAAAATATCTCCTTTTGTTTATAGTAGTGAGCCATGACTTTTTCAGCGTAATTGTCCAGTTCCTCAATCTCAGGTTCTTCGACAAGTGGTCCCCACTCACCTTCTTCTAGCAAAGACGAGAGATGCATTGTCATAATGAGTGACGATTCCTGTCGACGTAAAATTTTGTATTGCTCTAGAATAACTGGGATCACCGATAACCGCCCCCCACGATGTCAACACAGAGCAATAATGAAGTATTTTATTCCGGTCTAGCTCCGCCTCCGCTGATAGTTCTTCAATAATACGCTCGAAACATTCCGGGGTACCTGCGTCGCCCAACAAACAGGAGAAAACATACTGAAAAACTGCGGTGCGCCCTTCAAAATCCTATGCGGGTACCCATTTTTTAAGAATCTGAGATAAGGAATTTACGCAACCATTGGTGAATATCAGCCAATATTGTAGATTTTAAGTAGTCGTATGAATGATGTGGTGAGGAGTTAATTTGGCACTGTTATAATTTACAGAGTAACTAGCGTAACAATATAGCAAAGAGAGCGCCAGTATTAAAATTTTTTCACAATTCTTACTCCATAAAATATTGCTTATCTATCCCTATAACAGAATCCGATTAAATAGTTTATCTATATTGCTCACTACATCCTAGTAGGTTACTCTTCTTTTGATTTTTTTGTGTTAAATAAATATTTAGTGACCAATAAAAATACCCCGATGACACTCGCACTCGTTGCACCAAGAAAAGTCATAAGGACTTTATCTGACAGATTAAAAAAATCATATTTCGAACCAAAGCCTTGAAGAACCAACAAGGCAAAGATTGCGATAACCCAACAGACTAGGAGTATAAATATTTTGTTGGAAAATGTACGACGCAGATCCATATTCTGCTTATAACTATCAAGCTCTGCTTTTCGCATTTCCCTATCATAGTTTTCACTTTCTCGAGCCGAGATAGCATCACCATCTAAAGGAGGGGGGTGTCTATGAAATTGTCACTAATTAAATTTTCCCAGTCAGGGGGAGTATAGCTGTGTGGGTCTTCGGGGTCTAAATCAGCGTTTGCGCTTATAGTGCCATCATCCTCTGACTTTGATGCCATATAGCATTCTTCCCTTTAAGTCTTGTGATTTAACTTATCAAAATAAGCTTTTATTTTATCATTTGGGATGTCTGTGCCTCTAGGTAAATCTTTACGATATGTATTTTGCCAAGGAGTACCTTTGTTATGAGTCATAATGGATAATTGGCCACCTGTATATTTACCATAAACATTCCATATGTTTTTTAGTAAACTTAGTGTGTTAGCATCATCTAAATCTACACGACCATTTACACCAAACCCACTATCTATGAGAGAATTTATACCTCCAGATCCATTGTATTTTAAATCATGATATAGACTACTGATAACAGGGCCAAACTGCCAAGCCTCTACAGTCTCATCAATCAAAGGTTTGTTGAGGGCGGCTAAGTGCCATCCATGGGCAAAATACACCAATTTCTGAACTTTCATTGGTGTTAATTTATTTTTACCTGCGATCACTATAAACTCGTTAGCTATAGCTTGCGGTGTATATAGTTTTGCCATATTCCAATCTCCTATACTAAATTATACTACAGATGGTAATAAAGATCGATTTGGTAATTAAGGTACTTACAACAAACACATGCAATAATCGCTATAATCCATGAATCCGGGAACACTCACTAATTGTAAGTAGAAAATTAATCCCGTTCAATAAAAATTGACATTAGTATTGTGATTTATTTATTTTTCTTGTTGGCATGGCTTTGATCTGAAATGATGCAGGTGTCCCATTAATTGTTCCGTAATGTCCTAAATGAACTCAAAATAAACAGAAGATAAATATGCAAAACAGACTATCTTTCTTTTTTGGTAATTGTTCGCATAAGTTCATAACGAAGACTAATGCGCTAGTATTGATAAGGAATGGAGGGTAGTCCATTCGAATAAACCAAACTCAGTGTTATTTCAACAGTGATGACTAGCAAGAACGGGATATTTAAAGGTAACAAAAATTTTCCGGTGAAGAATTTTCTAACACGAAGACTAATTACAATAATTCCAAGCCAGGGGATCAAGCCACAGAACAATGTGCCTAATACTGCAAATACAGCCCACCGACTGATAAAATAATATTCATAAGTGGCAGAAGCATATAGAGCGAGAAAAATTATTGCGGTAATAAGTAGAAGCCATAGTGATCTTTTGGCGAATTTGAGTTTAGAGTCAATGTTTAAGAATAGATTTTTTTTGCGAAATAGAATTAAGGTGGTAATGATTACGATGATACTACAGACAAGAAAGAATAGTTGGATAGATATAAGGATAACGTTCATGTGATCTTATCGTGGCTTTCTGTGGATATTGATAGCTAGGATAAGGTATCGAGATGCCAGCGTTCTGCAAAATAATTGACAATTATGTGCAGGCCGGCTCTAGATTTAGTCCGAAATTATGGGCGTGCCCCATTATTTATTTCGGTGTTCGCTGTGAGATTGTGCAAGGATTATATGAAAATAAACTAGTGAGTAGCCCAGACTTCGCTAAAGCCCTGTGTCAGGAGAGTGCATCTCGCTTTGCTGTTGTGATTCTGTTGGTTTCCCCGGCGTTCGCTGCGCGAAGTCCGGGCTACCTGTTTATATGGTTGATTGACGGATTATTTTAGGTTTGCAACTTCAGACCAGTTGTCGTCTGGTAAAGCTTGCGCGGCTGTTGCTACTTGTTTTGCTTGTTGATGTTTGCCTAGTGACTTTAAAATGACTGCTTTTAGCATGAGCGAGTTTTTTGAGTTCTGGAACAGTGCCAGTGAGGTGTTAATGGCAAGCAGCGCATTTTTATGCTCGCCCTTGATATGATAGATCAGTGCCAGATTGTGGTAGGCTTTGTAATAAGATTTGTCATGACGGATGGCGGCCAAAAAATGGGTTTCCGCGTTTTTAAAATCTTTGCGTCGGGAAAGCAAAACGCCGAGATCATCGTGCGCTTCTGCGTTTTTAGCATCCAGTTTAATGGCTTTTCTTAGATCTTTTTCCGCCATTTTATAGCGCTTGATCCAGATATACCTGACTCCCCGTTTGGTATAGGCAAGCGAGCT
>QILK01000064.1 GCA_003233345.1 Gammaproteobacteria bacterium
GGCTCACCCCATTTTAGTGTTTCTTCTATATTCTCAATTTCTTTAACAGCTGACGCGGTTTCAATGATTAAGCTACGCAGAAATAATAGTTTTTTCTTCACCTCTTTTGGATATGAATTCAGTATGCTTACGACCTCCGGGCTGTTAGTCATTTCCATGTCGTGATTGTTCCTTGTTTCACA
This sequence comes from Gammaproteobacteria bacterium, assembly GCA_003233345.1. GTDB lineage: Bacteria > Pseudomonadota > Gammaproteobacteria > SZUA-21 > SZUA-21 > SZUA-21. The sequence continues at coordinate 183 of QILK01000064.1, forward strand.
ATTTTGCTAAGGCCACTGGACAAATTTTTATTCGGGCTGCTGGGAAACCGCATGATTCTGTCAGTAGTTAGAAAAGCCAAAATAGTCAGATTTTTTATCATACTATCCTTTTACGGGGTGGTTTCAATCCTATTCCTTGGATAGGTCGATTTAGTCTACTTCTACCCGATACTGAACTATTCGATAAGTTTCATGAAGACCTATCGCTTTAAAAAATTTCTGCGCCTCCACATTTTTCATTTCCGTATCCATACCCAATTCTGTAAATCCTTTTTTTTTGCACCAGTTTTTTATTATTTCAATTGCCTCTCTCCCCAGCCCCATACCTCGATGCTGTTTTTTCAAGTACAAACCTTCCAGATACGCCACAGGGCTACTTAAACACCCATCGACAATATTTCGTGATGACAGTTCGACCATACCGAGTATTTTATTGTTGTCATTTTCTAAAAAATAACAAAACCAATCTCGATTATCGACTATTTTCTTCATTTCTATTTCATGAAACTCATCGTCGAGCGAGCTATAAACTCTTTTCCGCATTTCTCGCCACTGTGAAAATTGATTTTTATTTATGGGCAAAAGGTTCATTTATCTACTGACTGACTGGGATATGATATTTCCAACACGACGCACCCCGTATCCGTTGTAAAAGGGCCGTGTAGTTCTCCGGGTGGACGGCTCGCATAATCACCGACCTCTAACCATTGATCAAACGCCTTATCATAAAGCCTGCCTGTTATAACCATTATTTCTTCAGGATATTCGTGGCTCTTTGCGCCAAATAGCTCTGTATCAGTACCCGCTTTAAACCGCGTTAGGCGAGTATAGTCCCCTGTTTTTTCATCCATCGCTAATGTGCATTGCTCTATACGGCCATCACTACCTTCAATGATTTCCCATTTGTCACTATTATTTTGAGTTAACGCATTCCAATAACTTATAGTGCTTTTGGCCATTAGCACTTGCTCCTTTATTTCTCGATTATTTACACATGACGACTAATACTAGCTAGTATTAATCAATTTTAGCGCTTTTTTCGGAATTAAATAACAATTCATAGTGCAATCTGTGTAACCACCAGCCTTACTTCATGCTCTAAGGTATAATCAGCAAAGTATTTCTCGCTTTCCCCTGCTAGGATTGTGTTTAAATCAAGTCAAGCTTAAAAGCCTGATCACAACGCGATGATAAGTGCGCTGGTTTATATTCCACGAATCCATATTTTTTATATAGCGAGATTGCCTCTTTTAACGGCGATGCAGTTTCCAAAACAACTTCTTTATAACCCAATATCATTGCTTTTTCAATTGCATGTTTTAACAAGCGCTTTCCCAAGCCTTGGGCCCGAACTGATGGGTGAGAATACATTTTTCTTAATTCACAGGTAGTACCGTCTATTTTGTAAATTCCCACCGTTGCCACTATATCGCCCTGCTCTTCAACAACGCCAAAATAGCCGTTATTGTTCTTATAATTTCTATCTAAATTTTCTAAGTCTTTATCGGTTGATCCTGGGTCAGATTTTAAACCATATTCATCTAGCACACTGATTATCAGTCGTTTTATGGTTTCGGAATCATCAATATTCGCTTCTCTAATATTCATGCCTGCACTTTGCTCCTCATATAAACAAGCGTGTATAGCTATTTGGTAGCTGACCAACCGGTAGAAACTACCAGTTAACTAATTTTATTTACAATCACGACATCTTAAACATATATTCGCAATTTTTAGTATTTATCGGCTATTTTTTCACCAATTATGTATACTTAGCGAAAATTATCAAGTATTAAGCGCCCCACCTTGAAATATGCTTGCTTTATATTTATTTTTTGACTTGTGATTTAGCGATTCAACTAATTAAGCTACTTTTAACTAAAAATAATTTATAACGATACAAGTCAATTTAAACATAAATAACTAACGGGGCCGTAAATGAATAACCTATACACCGCGTCTGTTAATTGCCAGTAAATCGCATAATGAAGAAAAAAGCCGTTATAAAAAGACAAAACACCGAGCTAAACCACACCACGAAAGTAGGCATCGCAACAATAGACACAGATACTATAACTATCAAAACAGCGGTCATCAGCGCGATCGTCATAATAATTACCGATCCAATCACTATCAAAACAGTGGTAATCAGCACAGCCGCCGTCATAACAATGACCGTTACAACCACTATCAAGACAACCGTCATAACAATGACCGGCATGATAATTATCAAAACAATAGTCACCGGCATAACAACTATGGCAACGGCTATTATCGGCCTAGCCACCAAAACTCAAACAGATACAGTGGTGGTGGCCACCGGCGATTATTTAGAGATGATATAATGCTCGAATGAAAATTGACGCACGAAAACTACCGCCAGGAATTCAAGAAGAAAAACGAAAGCTAGCGATTCGTTTGTACAAAAAGGATTTAACCTATAAAGAAATAGCGGATGTTATAGAGCTTCACTTTGAAACCATTGGTAAATGGGTAAGGGCTTATCGGGCCAACGGTCTCAGCGGCGAGGAACGAAAATGGGTACTAAGGGTACATCATGCAAAATTAGTGAAAGAGTGGTTAACCAAAAATACAGACAAGATCGAAATATTTTATTTACCGGCCTATTCGCCGGAAATGAATCCAGACGAATACTTAAATTGTGATTTGAAAGCGGGCGTGCATAGCAAGTCACTCGCACGAAATCAAAAGCAACTTAAATCAAAGGTATTGTCACACATGAGAATGTTACAGAAAAGACCGGATCGAGTCGCTAAATATTTCCGGCATCCAAAAATCTCTTATGCAGCATAGCCAACGTATTTTAATGCCGGGTTAATATTTCTTAAAAAATACGGAAAAATAATAATGTCGATCGCAAACAAAAAATAGCAATGTTTTTACTCTTGTTAACTTTAGTTTTGTCCTTATTAGCTTGTATCAACGATGAACCTAAAAATTTTGATAGTCTTATTAAAGATAAAAAAGGAATAAAAATCGAGTTACTTTTCGATATCGACTACTATGTAAGGGAAAATGATATTAGAACTATTCTTCGTGAAAATAACATACGAAACAAAGGATCATCATTAGTTCAAAATAAGCTTGTTTTTCGGTTTAGTAAAGATAAGCACCTTTCTGATGGAAAGAAGATCTTATATAATTTTCTTAGTAAAAATTACAATACCAATGTCAATTTTGGTTGAACCGGGTTAATTTTCTACTTACAATTAGCGTGTGTCCCCAGTTTTTTGACTTCGACTGTCATGATAAACGATCATAGTGCATTTCGTGTAGACTGGATACCATTTGCTGGGTTAAAGCAATCCGGTCTTGGAACCGGTGGTATACCTTATACCTTTAAAGAAATGCAGGTAGAAAAATTAACCGTTATACATTCACGTTCACTATAACACCATTACCAGACTGTTTAGGAGACCGTCATGCCCGAATCGACTTTTAAAGTACTCGAATACCTATCTTACCTATTTATCTTTGTGCTCGGTTTGATTTTATTGGCTATAATCGTTATCTATATCCTCGATGTGACGCAAACTAAACAGGCTATTCGACGTAACTATCCAGTCGTCGGTCATTTCCGCTATTTGTTTGAGACATTAGGGAAATTTTTTCGGCAGTATTTTTTTGCCATGGACCGCGAAGAACTTCCCTTTAATCGCGCTGACAGATCCTGGATTTATCGTGCAGCGAAGGACCTTTCAAATACCGCAGCCTTTGGCTCGACACGGGATCTTCGACCAAGAGGAACGGTGTTATTTGTCAACTGCCCTTACCCAACCCTGGATGTTGACGCAGCACAAGTCGGTAATGTTACTATCGGAGGACAAGACTGCCTAGAACCTTATACAACCAGTTCCTTGTTTAATATTTCCGGAATGAGTTATGGCGCAATTTCCAAACCCGCTGTACTCGCTCTTGCAAATGGCGCAAGGTTGGCCGGATGCTGGATGAACACTGGTGAAGGTGGCCTCTCGCCATATCATTTGCAAGGTGGCGCTGATTTGGTTTTTCAAATCGGTACAGCCAAATACGGCGTTCGAGACAAAAATGGCAATCTAAGTGACCAAAAATTAAAAGATATTGCCCGCCACGCACAGGTAAAAATGTTTGAAATAAAATTAAGCCAAGGCGCAAAACCCGGCAAAGGAGGAATACTGCCTGGCGCAAAAGTAACTGAAAAGATCGCAGAAATTCGCGGTATTCCTGTTGGTAAAGACTCCATCAGCCCCAACCGGCATCCTGATATCAATAATGAAGACGAATTATTAGACTTAATTGCTCGCATTAGAAAAGTAACTGGCAAACCCACTGGATTTAAAACAGTGATCGGCGCTTATGGTTGGATTGATACACTTTGCGAGGTAATTAAAAAACGCGGGCTCGACTCAGCACCAGACTTTATAACCATTGACAGTGCAGACGGGGGCACAGGCGCCGCACCAATGAGTTTGATTGACTATATGGGTCTACCGATTCGCGAAAGCTTGCCACTGGTTGTTAATATTCTTGAAAAACATGGTTTACGCGAACGAATCAAAATAGTGGCATCAGGAAAACTAACAACACCTGCGGAAGTCGCCTGGGCACTTTGTGTTGGGGCTCACTTTATCACCTCTGCTCGCGGATTTATGTTTGCACTTGGTTGTATCCAGGCACAGCACTGTGATAAAAACACCTGTCCAACCGGTATTACGACACATAACAAACGATTACAAAAAGGCCTCAATCCCGAAGTTAAAAGTGTCAGGGTCGCTAACTACGCCAAGAACATGGCATATGAAATCGGCATTATCGCGCATTCCTGTGGCGTCAAAGAGCCCAGAGAACTGCGCCGATTCCATGCCAGGATAGTATGCGAAACAGGACTGTCGATTGCACTGGAAGATTTGTATAAAGATAATCTCTAACGATCTGACTACATGTTTTTTTCGCGACTTAGCCACGGTGTGGAGTGAAAAAGGAGTTTATCGAAAATACTTACTACTCCAATTGCTAGAAAACAAGATTAAATCGCCAGCTATTATTATACCGGACACCAAAAAATTCAAAAACATTAAATGGAATACCTTAAAAAAGGTAATAACGGTTCCTCGCGATCTACTTAATGCATCCGCACCCATGCAAGATGATTGTGAATTATTCAATAAACAGGTACTGGAGTTTACACGCAGATATTGATGATGTCAGAGAAGATAAGCGTGCGAGCATCCTAGCACTCGCAGTTCCAAAGACACTCACATATAAAAATATCATTTGTAGTTTAAGGTTATCCCAGAACCCGACACCCTTGCAGTCTAAAGCTCTACATCGCATGCCCTTCTTGGGCGGGCTGATTAATTTTTGTTTGATTTGGTGTTTGCTCCATTCCTTTTTTCGCGTTTTCCTTGTTTCTGTCGAGAGCAAACTGATTGGCTGTTTCTTTTTCTGCATCTGTTTTCAGGATAAGATCATTTTTATCATATAATGTGACGATCGCTACTTTACCATTTGCACCTTTTACCTTCACATTAACACCTTTAGCTTCCGGGTCTACTTTGTAACCCTCGCCCTTGATATTTTGATCTTCCCACTGACTCTTAACTAACATGCCTCTTTTATTTTTTAGATTTTTATACTCGATAGGCAAGTTTTTCTCCCACCTTTCTATCGTTCTTTCCGGTATATCAATTCTATGATCTAGTCTACTTGGTAGTAAATGTGTATATTGCCCTCTGATATAACCTAATCCAAGATCCATCCTAATTTGATTGGTATACCTTAGCGCGTTCCCTTCTTGCCTCGGATGAGATGATTTATTCGGTTGGTGATAATAATTTTCAGTAAAATAGTTTCCTTTGGGCGCCTTATCGGTTTGATCCCAGACATGATATAACTCGTGGGCAAGCACCATCGATGGTAACAAACGTCTTTGCCCTGCATCATTTGCTGGATTAAGCGTTATATTAAGGTTGTTCGATATATTATTAGAATCTAAATAGTTTTTTACTGAATAAGCAGTGAACTCAGGTACTTTTTTCATATCCGAATCAAAAGAGATGATCTGAGCTAATTTATCTTTATTATTCTTTATATATGGATCTAAAATTCGTTCGCTTGTACTCCATCTACCTTCCCCCTTGTTGCCATCCGAATACATAATATAGAGGTTATCTTTAGAGCTAACTATTCCTTTGAGCATTTCTTGACCGTAGTAACTTTTTCCAATAATTTTGAATTGATCACTTATCATTTTGTCATAACCTTTCGGCCCAAATACGGTATATTCCTTCTCTATTTTTTTACCATCAATAATAACTTCAAACTTCCCGGTCGTTTTTACTAGGCCATGCTTAGCAATGTTTTGATCCACTAGTGCTTTAATATCAGATGATTTTTTTTGTTGTCTCTTAAGAACGGCTTGAGGATTATCGGAAAACCCAAACTTAGATAGTTCACCATTATCCATGTTTTTTTCGTCTGACATAAGCGCTCCCTATTTTCCATGTTATGTTTTTAGGTTTTACGAAAAAAATTCTACAGCTAATATTTTTGTACAATACGATACTTAATTAACCAATCTTAGCCAGTGAAAACTAGCTTATCTTTACCAAGAACAGATATAATCACAATAATTATTTATAGTCAATCCAATGGTCCATAACTTCAACGAGAGATGAAATGAAATATTCGTTATTTATTATGTTTTACATTTGTCTGGGCTTAGCGGGTTGCACCCATGAAGACTTAAGTCAAAAAAATATTCATAAAGGATATTATTGGCGCGAAATGGAGCAAATTGCTTTTGTACCATTATGCAAGAATGTGAAATGGTGGATTAGCTGGGACTTAAAATCTGATAGAGAATTCGGTAAAAAAGGTGTTTGGGATAAATATCCTGTTTACATGGTGATAGAAGGCAGCGTATCTGAAAAGGGTAAATGGGGTCATTTAGGGGGTTATCCAAGAATGATAACGATTAATAAATTAATATATTATGACGAAAAAGAAAAATATCATTATCTTAAAAACAGGAAAAAATGCGAGTGATTTTGGGGCCCTAAATATTAAAGGTATCCATCATTATTTCTCCGCAAGCTGACAACTCAATTTGCCTTGATAGCTGAATAGTTTTCCGAGAAGGGGTAGCGAGAACCCGACATAGAACTGATAAAAACCATCTTCAATTATTTTATAGGCTCGGGATTTTGGGAATAACCAGAGAGGCAATTTTATTTTTCCAAGCTGCATACCGAGTATCCGCCAATACCATCCCTGTTCAATGATATCCACTGTCAGGATAAAGGTAAGTTTTCCGGTTTTCTCGATCCAATAGCCATCTGGTAGTTGACCGACTGGTAGAAACAACGACTTCATTAAATGGGATTGATTGAAATTTCGTTGCCAATGTAACCCCGCTTTATCATGATAGATTTCGACATCCAGTTGCACCTTACTAGAGTTTGCCAGTGTACTCGTTATCGGTATTCCCAGTTTTTTGGCAAGGCGTTTACCAAGCCAACCCGATAGTCCCTTGCCAAAGGAAAGAGTGACCGCTCCAGACAGCGTGCCGCCATACAGGTGCAATTGTTGTAATTGCGGATGTAAGGATTTAAACTTTTCACCAAACCAATTTGATACCAGACTGTTATACATAGTTCAAACATACCTTCTACTCTAACATTTTTCTATTGCTGTACAATCACCCCATCATTCTTTGTCCATCATATTTTTAAGGTCGGCAAAGGGGTTAAAGGTTGCCGCATCCTCTTTCACTTCGTCGCCGATGTTTCCACGCTGCGCTTCCAGTTGACGTTGATGCTCGTTGTCATGGCAATAAAGACACAGTAATTCCCAATTACTTCCGTCGGCAGGATTGTTGCTGTGATTGTGATCGCGATGATGCACGGTTAACTCATGAAGATTCTCACGGTTAAACTCTCGGGCACAGCGCCCACAAATATGTGGATACATTTTTAACGCTTTTTCGCGATACCCTTGCTCACGTGAGTCGCGAGCATTCCGCGCTTCGGCAACGATACGATCTAAATTTTTATCGTCTGATTTAGCCATACTCAAACCTATACACCCATTTTTAATTTTCTGTTATGCAGAATCTGCTAATGATGAAATTTTAGCAAATCTTACACGCCTCCCTCAACTTATTATTGCAGCCGATCAGCAGAAAATTGCTACGATTCCTTTATCCGTAGCGTTAAATTCAGTGGCCAGTGAATCAAACACTTGCAATCTACATAATTAGCGAATGAAAATTACTTTTTAAATCTAGTGACTAATTGTTTTTGAAAACACATGAATTATAACCACACCGCATATAATAAGGCTCATGCCTATTATTGCGGGTACATCCGGCGTTTCTTTATACAAGAAAAATCCGACTAAAGCTATCAACACTAAACCCACACCCGACCATACGGCATAGGTAATACCTAATGGTATAGTCCTTAGTGTAAGGGTCATGAAATAGAGCGCAAGACCAAAACCTATAGCGACTATAACGCTAGGGAATAATTTGGTAAATTCTGCTGACGCCTTTAGTGCGCTCGTCGCCATAACTTCAGCAACTATCGCTATCGCTAAATACAAATATGCCATTTTTTTCCATACTAGGTAGTCCGGGCTACGAATACGACATTAAGCATTATTGCTTGCAATCGTAAAACTGTTACACTGGTTCTGGGATGAGGTCACGCTTTTCCATTAAATAACACAAGCAGTCCTGGCGGATTATATGCTCATCTGAAGTCAGCATAGAAGGCATAACTGCTTTAGCCGTTCGAATTTCGTTATCATCGAACCGGAAAAACTCATCAGCAACATTAATACCTTTGTTATTCCAAACTTCCAAGCCCTCGTATGCCTTCTTTTTAAACTTCCCTAAGCGCGTCCCCGGCTCAAGTTCACGAAAATTCATATAATCAATATCTGCATCAAGTAAAATATCGGCCGCCTGATTTTTAAAACTAAAACTAATGTCTTTAGACAACCGTACAATACCAACGGTACTGTAAATATTATAGTCCTGACTATGTATTGCATGTTGTGGAAACTCGGATAAACGCAGACAGGATTCAATATACTCAAGTGCGTGCGGCTCACCAAATTTTTGTCCGACTTTACCGCATTCGACTGTCACTGAAGGACAAATATCGGCAAAGGCTAATGATTGCACGCCTAACGGTCGGGTAAAATAAACAATCGTTCGACTAAACAAATTAGCTAAATAAATAAATTCAGAATCGAGTTTATTGATACAGGCATAGTGCGGATTCAGACCCGTGTTATTATGAATATCGATGCTTAAAAAAATATTCCGCTGCCGCATCAAATCGGTGATTTGCTGCATCATCAACGATTCTTCACAAGCACCATCTTCATGCCCGGGCCAAACCCGATTGAAATCAACCTGATCATCCAAGCGACGCATATTATATTTTGCTGCTTCGATATTACTGAAAAAAATACTGATTGAGCGTGGCAATTGCTGTTTATGATATTTTTTTAGTAGTTTTTGCACCGCGAAGAACCCGGTATGCTCATTACCATGCTGCAACACGCTTAAAAAAATCGGTTCGGGATGTCGGCCCTGCAAATGTAATAACGTAGGGGCAGGCAGCACTTTATAGAGTTCCCTCGGTGTGACAGTGAGTAAATCACTCGGGACTGCGTCCATTTGCTGTAGAATCGCCATTGATTAATGTTACCTGATCACCCTTTTTATATTGCCCATGTATGCACCGGTTTCCGAGTTCGCTGGTGTTCCATATAAGCTGACACCAAGTCGAGCATATCATGATTGTGCTTTTGCGCATAAGCGCGCTGCCAAAATGCCCCATGCTGGCCTTTTTCCACGCGCGCCTCTATGATTCCGAGATAATAATCAATATCCTCGCTGTCCAGTTGCCAGGACTTTAAACCCGCCCTAGCCATCGGTATCAATTCTGCTAAAACCAATTCCCTAAGATTGATACGACGATCTTCGAGCCAACTGACTTGTGCCTGCAAGCCTTGCCGTGCGGCGATATAAAAATTATCACGCGCCTGAACAAACGTAATTTGCGTTTCCGGGGCAACGATCATCGATCCCAAATATTGAGCTAAACCGTAATAAAATGCAGCGTTGGCAATCATGTCCACGATCGAGGGGCCGGCCGCGATCACCCGGTGTTCGATTCTTATATTGGCTTTGCCCTGCTCGTTAAATCCAATTAAGGGTCGATTCCAACGCCATATCGTACCGTTATGCAAGCGTAAATGATGTAGCTCTTCTACCGGGCCATCAAAAGCAATCGGCAACATAGGCGGGTAACGCTGGTAATTTTCTTCAAAGCATTCCATTAACGACGCTTTAACATAGCCTGACCCGAAGCCAACACGTCGGGTTGGACCAAAAACTGCGTCCTCATAGCCACCAACCTCAACGGCCTGCTCAAAAAGCGGAATACGGGTTTCCTCCCACAGGGATTTTCCAAACAAAAACGGAGAATTCGCCGCCACCGCGACGGTAAATGCCGAAGCGATAACCGAGGCATTATACATGCGTGCTGCCACATCGGGATTGACCTGTAAATGTACTTGAAACGAGGTGGTCGATGCTTCGAGCATGACATTATAATGCGTCGTTGTTAAACGTTCCTTGCCGACGATATCCAGTTGCAACGGCCGACCTTGGCGCATGGCAAATACTTGTTCATTTAGCGCTAAATAACGCTTCATCTTTGACATGTTTTCAATGGTGAGGTCCGTTTCCTGAAGACTCGGCAGAATACCTATCGTCATAACATCAACCCCCATTTGGGCAGCGACCTTCTTGCAATCCATCCAGTTTGCCTGAAGATCTGTTTCCAACAGTGACAAGGCCTTATTATTCAGGGTTTTTGGTTCGGTATTGAGCTCGATATTAAATTTGGATAGCTCAGGGGTCACCCACTCACTGTTTAACATCTGCAAATAGGCTTCATTCACTGGTGCCGGACTGGCATTTTTATATAACAGCCAGGCTTCAACCTCAAAACCCGCTCTGTATCCACCTTCATCAAAACGATGATCACCAAACCATTCTGCGAGCAACTTTGTTTCCTGTTGCAGCCGCTCAAGGAAAATATCAAAGTCATCGTTTGAAAACCGGCTTGTTGGTATTTCCTGACCCATAGCGAGTTACCCGTTAGCTTTACTGTAAAAAGTATAGCTAATTATCAGCAAACGGTACTTGATAGTGATTAAATGAATTGCTCCGAATTCAGTTTTTCAACTGTTTGGGGCATAACAACCCTTTTACCCAACATTTGATCCAGTGCAGTAAATCGTTCGGGTGTGCCAATATCAAACCACAAGCCCTTATATATTTCACCGGTACAAAGTTGTTGCTCCATGGCTTTATATAATAGATTTGCCAGCTGAAACTTACCGGCTTTACATTGGGCAAACAAGTCAGGATGATAAATACCCATACCACTAAAAGTATTGGACTCTTCGCCCTTTAGATTCAAGACAAGGTTCTGCTTTAGGGTAAAATCGCCATTACTGTGGTGTTGCGGATTTTTAACTAGCACTAGATGGGCCAGATCTATTTTCCGGTTAACGATTGATTCAAAATCATAGTCCGTCCAAATATCACCATTGACGACTAAAAACGGTTCCGGTCCTAAATGGGGTAACGCTTTAAAGATACCGCCACCGGTTTCCAGTGCTTCACCTTCTTCGGAATAGATAATGCGAACATTGTATTTGTCACCATTACCCAGTGCTTCTTTAATCATATTACCCAGGTAGGCCAGATTAATCACAATCTCTTTTATACCCGCTTGTGCCAACGCTTTAATATGATACTCGATTAACATTTGCCCGTTAACTCGCAACAAGGGCTTGGGTAAATCGTCTGTTAACGGGCGCATACGTTCGCCCCGTCCCGCTGCTAAGATCATTGCTTTCATATTGTCTATTTACCTTTTTATCCAGTTTTTATTATTATTCAGTTCGTTTCCCCCGGCGTTCGCTGCGCGAAGTCCGGGCTACTAAGCAGCTGTGACAAAAAATCCAGTTCTGGGTATCGCTTTGCTGTCTGGTAAACATAATTCAGTGTCCTCGGAATATCATCCAGATAACCTGGTTTGCCGTCTCTATGTTTTAAGCGGGCAAAAATTCCAACCGCTTTTAGATGTCGCTGTGTTCCCATCAGATCAAACCATTTAAGGAACTGCGCGTCTTCGATATTAGCAATAAGTCCTGCTTGCTCACATTGAAGTTTGTAACCAATCACCCACTTAGCCACCTGATCTTCCGGCCAGGCAATATAACAATCCTTTAACAACGACACTAAATCATAGGTTATTGCGCCTATAACAGCGTCTTGAAAATCAAGTATACCGGGATTTTTTGCTTTTGTATAAAGCAAATTTCTTGAGTGATAATCCCGATGCACAATTACCTGCGGCTGCTGTAAGGCATTTGCGGCCAAGGCGTCAAAACATTCTGCTATAGCCGCTTGTTCATTTTGATTTAATTCAATAGACAAATGTTTATGCAAATACCATTCGCAAAATATCGCCATTTCCCGTAATAATAATTCCCGGTTATATAATGGTAGATCTTTTGGGGGACTCGATTTTTGCAACAACAACAAACACGCCAACGCATCTGCATAGAGCGCTTCAACATTTTCTGCCTTTAAGTGATCAAGGTACTGTTCAGTACCCAAGTCCGATATAAGCAAGAACCCTTGTTCTAGCCTAGTGTCTATAATTATAGGTACGTTTAAACCAAAATTCGCCAATAATCGTGACATTTTGATAAACTGATCGCAATTTTCATGCGTGGGTGGTGCATCCATCACAATCTGTGTTTTTCCCTGAAAAAAAACACGAAAATAACGTCGGAAACTGGCATCAGCGGACGCAGGTTCGGTTGTATATGCATCTGAACCTAACGATTCTTTTAAAAAATTATGCAAATCATCTAGCCGCTTTGACAAGACATGCTCCTTATATATCGATCGTTATTGTTAGTGATGACGACGGAATTTTTTCCAGGTTCGTTTACTTAGCTGACGTAAATCATCCGCGATCAGGTAAAAACATGGCACGGTGATCAGTATCAACGCCGTTGCAAACACCAGACCAAATCCCAAACTCACTGCCATTGGCGACAAAAAGGCTGTTTGCCCGGTTGCGAAGAAGATCAACGGTGAAATACCTAAAAATGTCGTGACCGTCGTCAGTAATATCGGTCGAATCCGGGTTTTACCTGCGGCCAGCAGCGCATCGTAACGGTTATAGCCTTTCGCCAACATTTTTTTGGCGAAATCCACCAGAATAAGTGAGTCATTAATAACAATACCCGACAAGGCTATAAAACCAATGCGGGACAGGAACTGCATATTATAGCCAAAAAGCGCATGGCCCACGATCACCCCGATAATACCAAACGGAATGGCAAGCATAACCACAAAGGGATCAAGTAGCGATTTAAAAAGTGCTGCTAAAATAAAGAAAATTAACGTCAATGCAATTATCAACGCACTGACCATGCCCTCAAACGATTCTGCTGCTCTACGTTTTGCCCCGAGAAAAACTAGTTCATAACCTTCTTTTTCCAGTTTATATTTTTTAAACAATTTCCTGATCACATTGACCAGTTGGTCAGGGGTCATTATTTTTTCATCCACTTCTGCAGAGACCGTTGCCAGGCGATCCAAATCGCGACGATTAATCGTACTCAGGCCCTGGACTTGTTTGATCGTGGCGATGTCACCCAAAAAAATGGTTTTACCATTTTGTAAAGTTATTTGCAGATTATTAAGATTACCCTTTCTTCTGACCGGATCACTAAAGATTAGCCGGACCGGAATTCGCTTGTTATTTTTTGTCACATACACCACTTCCTGACCCAGGAAACCGGTTCTGACAATGTCACTAATTTGTTTTTGAGTCAGGCCCAGTTCCCGTCCCCGTTGATTAAGCGTGTAACGATATTCGCGTTTGCCTGGATCAACATCGTGACGTATATCGTAAACCCCTTTTAACGTATTCAAATGGTCGGCGATTTTGCCAATCGTTTTTCTTAATACTTTAATATCGTCGCCTTTGATCCCGGCAATAATATCGGACCCGGCCGGCCCACCTGCAGGCCTGCGAATAAACAGTCGCTCGATACCCGGCAAACCGTCTAACTTTTCTCTGACTAAATTGATAACTTGTGTATTGCTTCGTTCCCGGGTTCCCGCCGAATCAAATTTCAGACTAACCAGCGGCGATATATATTTTTCGATAAAACCGCTTGGCTTGGGTTTTTGTAACGTAATCATAATCTGGATATAGCGACTGCCTATTTTAAAATTATTAAAATCAATAAAACTAAAACCCACGTTGGTTAACACACTTTCAACTTCGTTATTTTTAAGATTTTTATACAGGATCGCTTCGACTTTTTTCGACAAACGTTCTGAGTCCTGCAAACTATAGGTATTTGGCGCCTCAATATTAATAAAAAACTGGCCGATATCAACATTGGAAAACAAAGTCTGTGGTATCCGGGTGGCGCTGTATGACAACGTCACGATTAACAAAGCAAAGGTAATTGCAGTAACAATATAGCGATTATAAAGGGACCATTTTAACAACCGAAGATAACGCTCCCGCCACTTGCCCCAATCGATACGCAGCCACCGTTGCTTTCGTTTTTTTACTTTCAATAATTCGGCCGCATGCGATGGTAACACCACAAACACTTCTACCAGAGAACCGAGCAACGCCGCAGTGACCACCACCGGGATCACCTTGATAAACTCGCCCATGGTACCGGTGATCGCAAACAATGGCACAAACGCAGCCACCGTTGTCATGGTTGACGCAACCACAGGCCACCAAACTTCTCGGGCACCGGTATAGGCCGCTTCCCTGGCAGACATACCTTCTTCCATATGACGATAGACACTTTCGTTAACAATAATCGCATCATCGACGATCATGCCCAGCGCAATCAGGAACGCAAACATGGATACCATGTTGATGGTGTAACCAAAATAATAGAGAAAGGCTACCGCGATTAAAAACGAAACCGGAATTCCCATCGCCGTAATCAACGCGATCCGAAAATTCAGAAATACGTAGAGTGAGATCAGTACAAAAATCAATCCGACCAAACCGGATGACTTAACTGTGTTTAACCGGGATTCGACTATTTTTGATAAATCACCAAAGGCCTGTACACTGACATTAGCGGGAAGACTATTGCCTTTCTGTAATTCAAGGACCAGTTTTTTAACCTGAGCCGATACCTCGATTGTCGATGCACTCGCGGTTTTACTGATCACCAGATTGACTGATTTTTTTCTGCCAAACCGGCCCAGGGTTTTGGCTTCTTCGAGGCGGCTTTCAACACGCGCGACTTCGCCTAATAATAATTGTCCGCCATTCACTTTGTGCTTTAGAACAATTTTGCGTATATTTTCTGGATCGGGTTTGGCGCCTTGCCCACGTAGCAGGATATCTCCCTCGACCGCTTTAACCGAACCGCCCGGTAAATCCTTAAGATTTTGGCTTAACGCATTAGCAACCTGCTGCAACGAAACACGACTTGATGCCAACGTATCGGGCCTGACAATCACCCATATTTCCCATTTCCGATCCCCGGCAACACCGACACTGCCGACACCCTTGACACTGGCATAGATTTTCTTTTTAACGATTTCTGCTGCGGCAAACAACTGTGAGCGTTCGCGGCCGCCAAACACCGCGACACTAATTACAGGAAAGCGGGTAACAACTCGCTTTAGTACTGGTTTTTCCGCTTCCGTCGGTAACGTTTTTAACTGATCCAGTTCGCTGCGCGCCAGACGCAAAAAGTCATCCACATTGGCACCGGATTTAAGCTTGATGATAATGGCGGATAGTCCTTCGGAGCTGCTGGATTTAATAAAATCTATATCATCCTTGCCTTCAAAGGCCTGTTCAATCGGTATGGTAATTTGATTTTCAACGTCGGCCGGTGGTGCACCTTTAAATTGGGTATTGATACTGACCTGATCTTTTTCAATGACAGGAAAAATTTCCTGTGGCATCGCATACCATGACAGTATTCCAATAATGACCACCAATACCAGTAACATATTGGCCAACAGTGGATTATTAATAGAAAACTTTATGATGCGCATAGTTTGATATTGGTATCAGTCCTGAATTAATCGCGAACTCGTATTTTTTGACCGTCTTTAAATGAAGCGATATCGCGTATAACTATTATCTCGCCTTTTTTTAGACCACTATTAACAATATGCAGGTCACGAACTCGCGGTCCAAGCGTTACTTGCCGTTGCTGCACCGTATCGTTATCTACCACCATAACATAAGCGTTATTTTCCTCGCGAATAACCGCAGATGCCGGAATCGCCAAAACCTTATCGAGTTTGCCCAACATCAATTTGCTAGTGGCTATACGTCCGGGCATACCAATATTTTCAGGTAAACGTATCCGTAACAAGTGTGTAAATGTGGTGGAATCCGGGTCTGACTGCAAGCCCACTATTTTACCGATATAAGTATTTCCATCATAGGTCACCGTAATACCGATGCCAAGATCAAGCGCTGATGCCACCTCATTGCGAATATTCAAACGCAATTCCAGTTGCCGGGTTGAAATCAGTTCCAGCACTATTTTTGAGGTAACAACTGAGTCACCTTTGTCTACAAAAACCCCATTAACGGATCCTGAGAAAGGTGCTTTCAGTATGGTTCTATCAAGATTACGCTTGGCCCTGCTAACCGCGACTTGTGGCAACTTTACCCTTGCTTCTGCACTATCAACGCTAAATTTTAACCGGGCTTCCTCGGACTGTAACTGATATAGCTTTTGCCTCGCCTGTCCTAATAGAGACTTCGAGACGAGAGCCCCTCTGCCCAGTTTTGATAGCCGGGAGACTTCTCTGGCTTGCAAAGCACTATTATGCATCGCCAGCTTAAGCAAGCGCTTATCACGCTCTATACTGTGTTTTTCCAAAACCAGCTTGGCGGTCGATTCGGCCAATATATCGACATATTCGCCCGATTCCAATTTGAGCAAATTTTGCCCATAATTTACTTTCTGCCCAGGTTCGACCATCCGTTCAGCAATTTTACCCCTTATTTCGAATTTTAACTGGGCTTTATGTGCAGGATGCAGGCGACCCGTAAGAATTACGGTTGGAGTAAGATTTTTTTCTGTAACAGTGATAACATCTATCAACGGTGGTGCAGGAGCAACTGTTGTGTTTTTAGCCTTTGGTTCTGTTGCCTTCAATAAAATAGCGATCAGTATACTGCTGGCTAAAATACTAACTACATAGAGTATTGTTTTTTTGGAAGAATTCATAACTATTTATCGTTACACTATATTGCAATAGAATAACGCAGTAGTGGCAAATATATAATAAAATTAGAAGATAATAATGAGTAATAATGGCAAATAGACGTATTTTCAAGAAATTTTGTCTAAGTGTTGGCCCATTTATAATATTTTTAAGTACGCCCGGTGTTTTTGCCAAGGAAAAATTAGAGGGTAAGACCACTAGTACGCAAAAATCTCTAATAAAAATTCCAACTAAAAAGGCAACAAAAAAAATAGCGCAACAATGCGTGGCTGCGCCATCATTGCAGCCCTATATCCTTGATCCGACAATTTCTGCCGCCATGGGTACCAAGACAAAGTTATCTGCTGATAAAACTCACGGTAACCGGGCAAAGATGACCCTAGAGGGTAAGGTACAGATAATTTCAGCCAGCGAGTCGGTCAAAGCAGATAAAATTATTTACGATGAAAAAGCCAACCGCCTTTCGATGAGCGGCAATGTCATCATCAGTAATAAAGACGCTGTTATTCAGGCTGAATCCGGCTTTAAGCAAATACGTGGTGATTATGGTGAAGTAGAAGAAAGCACATACTTCTTTCCGGAACGCAATGCACGTGGTAGTGCAAAAAACATTACCATGGAAAACAAAACCACTTACAAACTTAAGCGAACCACTTATACCACTTGCAGTCCGCAAAGTAATGTGTGGCAGCTAAAAGCGTCCAGTCTCAAACTGGACCAGGTAAAAGGACGTGGACTGGCAAAAAATGTCGTCCTGAGAATTAAAAAAATTCCTGTTATGTATCTTCCTGTCATCACCTTTCCGATTGATGATCGGCGGCAAAGCGGATTTTTGGTACCGTCTATTGGCTCGTCTACCAGATCAGGATCAGATGTTTCAATACCCTATTACTGGAATATCAGCCCAAACCAGGATGCCACGATCACCTCGCGTCTATTAGGGAAACGTGGTTATCAAATGAGTAACGAATACCGCTATTTGCATGAAAATTCACGCGGTACACTTGGCTTAGAATACCTCCCGAACGATAGAAAATTCAAAGATAACCGTAATTTTTTCTATTTTAAACAAAATGGAAAACTGAGTGAGTACTGGTCTACTAGTGTCAATATAAATAGTGCGTCTGACCCTTCTTATTTGAAGGATCTGGGTTCTAGTCTGTCAATAACCAGTGCGACTCAGCTGGAACGCCGTATTGATCTACAATACACCCGACGACAATGGGCAGTGTTAACCAGAATACAAAATTATCAACCGTTGGTTGGCATTGCTGAATCGTATCAAAGGCTGCCACAAGTATTATTAACGGGAAATTTCCATAGCCGGAAAAACCCAAAGGTGTTTTACCACACCTATGCAGAAGCCGTTCAATTTGAGCATGACGATAGTAGCAAAGCCACCGGACTGCGACTTGACCTAAAGCCGGGGATTTCTTATCGGGTATTCAATCACCCTGGCTTTTATATGACCCCGAAAGTCAGTTACCGGTATACCGAATACCAGCTAGAAAATCAGGGCCCTGGCAATAATAGTTTAAGTCGTGAAATGCCCATCGCCAGTATTGATGCCGGAATGTTTTTTGATCGCCAGTTCAGATTTCGCAAAACCGGCTTCATGCAGACACTTGAACCCAGGTTATTTTATTTATATGTGCCACAGAGAGATCAAGATAATCTACCGGTTTTCGATACCTCGCAACTCGAATTTGACATCAATCAATTATTTCGTGAAAACCGGTTTAGTGGTGCAGACCGACAGGCAGACGCCAATCAGTTAACAACCGCTATAACATCGCGGTTTATTAACGAGGAAACCGGACTGGAAAAACTTCGCATGACATTGGGGCAAATCACTTATTTCGATGATCGCACTGTGACCTTGAACAACACTAATCCTTTGAACAACAATACCATTGAAACTGACAATCGTTCAGATGCGGTGGCTGAAATCTCGTGGACACCCCGTACAACACAAAGATTTACCGCACGAACACAGTGGAATTTAGATGATTCCTCAACAAAAGTATCCTTATTAGAATATCAATATCGTCGAGATAAGCGACATTTGTTGAATGTTGCCTACCGATTCCGCGAAGATAGCATCGATCAAACCGATATCTCGGGGGTATGGGGACTTTCCGCTCGCTGGAATGCCATTGGCCGCTGGAATTATTCCCTTAGGGACAAAACTACACTGGAAGGACTCGCCGGGATTGAATATAATAGCTGTTGCTGGGCATTACGCCTTATTGGCAGGACTTATATTAGAAACTTTAATTCTGAAAAAGAAAACTCGGTACACCTTCAATTTGTAATGAAAGGATTATCAAAAGTAGGTACCCAGATTGGATCCTTGTTCAAAAGCAGCATTATTGGATATGAAGACACTTTACAATAGTACGGGTTATGCAATTTTGCCTATATCATTTCAAGAGATGCACAAAAGACTATGTTATCAATTCTAGATACTCACAAATCTATAAAAAACCGCGTTATAGTTTCGATATTTTTATTATTGTTTTTGTTTAGCGTGTCTGCCCATGAAGGCGCTCATGACAGCTCAGATAAAAATATACCAACGCCGAATTCAGAAACGTCTTCTGACGCACCAAAGAAAAGTACACCGAAGGCTAAAATTTCGTCTGACTCCCTAAAGAAAAGTACGCCGAAGACTAAAACTTCTTCTGACGCTTCAAAGAAAAGTAAACCGACACCGAAGACTAAAGCTTCTTCTAAGGGTGCAAAGAAAAGTAAACCGACGCGGACGCCAAAAACTGCTTCGTTAGAAAAAATCGTCGCAGTAGTAAATAACGATGTCATATTGCAAAGTGAATTAAAAACACAACTCAATAATATCAAGAAACGTCTTAAAGCCACAAAAACCAAACTGCCATCCGATAACATACTGGCAAAAAAGGTATTGGATCGACTGATACTGATGCGCTTGCAGTTACAATTGGCAAAACGAACCGGCATTCGTGTCGATGATGAAACCGTTAATCGCGCTATGTTAGGTATCGCCAAAAAAAATAAATTATCGTTTTCAGAATTCCGGAAAAAAGTTGTTAAATCAGGTTTTAGCTTTGAAGAATTTCGGGAATCTATACTCAATCAAATTATAATGGCACGACTACATCAACGACGTGTACATAACCGTGTCACCGTCTCCAAACAGGAAATCGATAACTTTCTCGCTAATAAAAACCATCTGCTACGAAAAAATAATCGTTTCAAAGTTGGCCACATATTAATTGCATTATCAGAAGTACCCACAACAGAAAAAGTGCAGAAAGCACAGAAAAAAGCTGATATGGTTCTCGAAAAAGCCAAATCGGGCACTAACTTTAAAGAGCTGGCAATTAAGCATTCAAACGGACAAAAAGCACTCGAAGGTGGCACCCTTGGCTGGTTTAGCACCCCCGAACTTCCCAGATATTTTGTAAAATCCGTCGTTAAAATGAACAAAGGTGATGTTAGCAATATCATTCGCTCGCCAGCAGGATTTCATATTATTAAGTTAATCGACATTAAAGGCAGTACATCCAAACATGTCGTCAAGCAAACTAAAGCTGTGCATATACTGATTAAAACCAATGAACTGGTTTCTGCCAATGACGCAAAAACCCGTCTGACACAGATCCGTGACCGGCTCTCTCACGGTGAGAAATTTGCAGATTTAGCCAAAGCGCACTCAGATGATACCTTCTCTGCTAAAAAGGGCGGCGACCTGGGTTGGGTTAGCCCTGGCGCACTAGTGCCAAAATTTCAAACTGTTATGGATAAAACTGAGGCCGGTAAAGTCAGTGAACCGTTTCAGACCCGCTATGGCTGGCATATTGTTAAGGTCATAAAACGCCGTCAGCAAGACGATACGAAAAGTTTTAAACGCAGCCTCGCTAAAAAACTGATCCGTGCGCGCAAGCAAAAAGAAACGCTGGATCTTTGGCTTAGAAAATTACGTGACGAGTCTTATATCGAATACCGCCTTAACAACAATAGCTGATTGTTCGCCAGCTTTGCTGCGGAAATCTTTCGGGTCATTAAATCATGTCTAGGTCCAGACCCCGCTTAATCATCACACCTGGGGAGCCTGCAGGTATTGGTCCTGAGTTGGCTCTACAATTAACGCATAAAAATTATAACGCTGATCTATTTTTTTCTGCAGACCCAATATTATTAAAGCAAACCATGGTTCGACTAAACCTGAATCTGGGCATTGTAACTTGCACCCCACAATCGCTTCCTGATAAAAATCAGCCTGGCAAATTATATGTCATTCCGGAAACACTTCGAGCCGACGTGAAACCAGGGCACCTAAACGCGATAAACAGTCCCTATGTCGTTAAAACACTAAAGACCGCTACGGATGCCTGTCTCGATAAGCAATTCGACGCTTTGGTCACGGGGCCGGTACATAAGGGCATAATCAATCAGAGCGGCATACCCTTTACTGGCCATACCGAGTTTTTAGAACAACGTTGTGGCGCGAAAGCCGTTATGTTGCTGCAAGCACCCAAGCTAAGCGTCGCGTTAGTTACCACGCATATCCCCCTTGCAAAAGTAAGTTCACAAATTACCGAAACCAGATTATCCGATGTTATTAATATTTTGCACCATTCGTTAATACAACGCCTGGGCATTAAGCATCCTCGTATCATGGTTTGCGGGCTCAATCCACATGCGGGCGACAACGGAGCGCTGGGGTCGGAGGAGGAAGAAGTCATCAGACCGGTAATCGACCGCTATCAGCGACGCGGCATGGAAATTTTTGGGCCCTATTCCGCTGATACTCTTTTTATAAAAGATAACTTGTTACCAACTGATGTCATATTGGCGATGTACCACGACCAGGGTTTACCGGTACTTAAAACGCTCGGGTTTGGCCAAGCCGTTAATATATCGCTGGGACTTCCCATTATTCGTGTCTCGGTAGATCATGGCGTTGCACTTGACCGCGTTGGCACGGGTACCGCATCACTGGCCAGTTTTGACCGCGCTATTCAAGTCGCCATTGAGATGAGCCACACTCGCTTTTTGCATAACACCGATTGCCAACAGCTTGATTTAAAAAATGCCCCTTAAACGCTTTGGCCAACATTTTCTTCGAGATTCTAACGCGCTGGACCGAATTATTTCTGCGATTGCCCCCCAGTCCGACGATTATATGCTCGAAATCGGCCCGGGCCAGGGGGCGCTTACTGAACGGCTACTGCTAACCCTGCATCAATTACAAGCCATAGAAATCGACAGAAACTTAAGCGCCGGACTCCAGCATAAATTTAGCCGCGAGAAGCTTGAAGTATATGAATGCGATGCCTTGAAATTCGATTTTGGGCTTATATCCAGCCCGTCAAATAAAATCAGAGTCGTCGGAAATTTACCCTACAATATTTCCACGCCGCTACTGTTTCATATGACGACCTATATCAAAAATATCCAGAATTGCTATTTTTTATTACAAAAAGAAGTCGTCGATCGCATGGCAGCGCCACCGGGTAACAAGCAATACGGCCGCCTGTCCGTAATGTGTCAACTGTATTTTAAAGTAAAACCACTCTTTAATATTCATCCAAACTGTTTTTTTCCACCGCCAAAAGTTAACTCCGCTTTTGTAGCGCTCTACCCAAGGCTAAATTATTTAAGTAAAACAGAGGATCTCGAACTGCTTAAGGAAATAGTGCGTACCGCATTTACGCAGAGACGAAAAATGATTAAAAAATCTCTAAAGACATTTATTGACGTGGAAAATATACAATCAATTGAACTGGATCCAACCTTAAGACCTGAGATGCTTTCCCTGGAGAATTTTATTACCTTATCCAATAAGGTCACCAATCTTACCAGGTTTTCCCAATCGACATAAAAAAGAGAGCACCAGAACCAGTATATTGTTTTTTAAACGCCCCGATAATTGAAACATCATTTTCAATCACTATGGGTGCTTCACCACTAGGTTCATCATGATTATAACCGACGCTTAAGACCCATTTTAAACCCGTCACCTTCTTTCTTCCATTCCAATTTAAAGAAAAATTCTGATACTGTAAATGATAAAAACCAGGGTCAACCGCTGATTTAAATTCACCCGACAATAAACCGATACGTCTGTTATCATGCGTGTTTTCTATATGAGAAATGACACTTGAATCAATGACACTATCCAGTAACCCCGAGCCAACCCAATATTCTTCACTTTTAATATCGCTAAAAACTAATAAAACGATACAAGCGAGCATTGAGGAATGTGTTGGAATTGATTTTAAAAGATTCATCGAATTGCTCCACGACACATAGTGTATTAACACCAAACACTAAAATCCTTATGTTTTGTATCCCAATTAATAGTAATAAATACAAAAAAATAAACCGGTGTTTGCAATGCAGTTGTGTTACAGAATGTAATCATAGTTCTTATTTATAAAAATACTTTGCGCGACGGTCATTATTTTTTACTAAAATGATATCGGGTTGGCATGCGTTTTTTCAATTTACTGAGAAGTACTAGATTCATTACGCCGCATTCATCTGCTATTATCAACCTAAGCAAGACGTTACGCGCACTTTATCCTATAAATAAGGCATCGACGCAATAACTGAAAACGGTGATACGGGAAACGATTTTGAAAACATTAGCATGTGATTTAGGCGGAACAAATGTACGATTTATGATCATTGAGTCCAATGATCCGTACCAACAACATTCAGATCAATACCGCGTATTAGCCAATCAATCACTGTTAAGCAAAGACTATCCTCACTTTGAAGATGCACTTGACTCGTTTTTAAGAACGACCAGCGAACTTCCAGAATATCTGTGTATCGCTGCCGCCGGCCCGGTTATTACTCATTCCGACGAACGTATCGTCAATATGACTAACTTGCCCTGGTGTTTGTCAGATAAAAAGGTCAAGCAAAGATTCGGGTTTACGCAAACCTTTTTAATTAATGATTTCAGTGCGATTACCCACGCACTATTAAACCCAAAGCAACTTGAATTAACCTCTGTGCAATCTGCGCAACACCATACCGAATCGCCTTTATTGGCATTGGGGCCGGGCACCGGCCTGGGTGCCGCTATTGGTATCAAGTATAATAAAATGCAAAAAATAATTAGTTCCGAGGCAGGCCACGCCTATTTTACCGCTGTGACCGATACTCACCTTAAATTGTTGCAGTATCTTCGACACCACAAAATATCGATCTGCTGGGAATCGATATTATCGGGCCCTGGATTACAACGTCTGTATCAGTTTCTCAATCCGGAATTTTCTGAAGGAACCCGTAAAACAATAAAATCACCATCACAAATACTTAGCGATGGTTTACAAAATAGTCGTTCTACTGAGCGACAAGTACTGGAATTGTTTCTTGAACTACTAGGCGTCTTTAGCAGTAATATGGCCATGGTCAGTTTGCCTTTTAATGGTTTATATATCGCTGGTGGAATTTGTCCCAGAATAATCCCATTTATAGGCACCAGCGACTTTCTTAAGGGATATTATTTGGGCTCAGAACATGCAGAAATTCTAAAAAATATCCCAATCTATCTGGTTATTGACACAGAAATAGGGCTAAAAGGCGCCATCGCTTATTCCTTATCACAAACTCATGATACCAATAATTTGAATTGAATATTCGACAATAAGCAGGCCCGTGTCAATTAATAAACAAATCAGGTGCAGCCGCCTGGAAAGCGGATTATAATAGACAATACCGACGATTGGTTGATGGGTAGCAAATGAATTTACTAAAAGAAAAAAGTATTAATGTCAATGTGGTCACTAACTATATTGAAGACCAATCCGACCCGGATAATGACAGGTATATTTTTGCCTATACAATAACAATTCATAACAATGGAAAAACCGCAGCTAAACTACTCACCCGACATTGGTTAATTACCGATGCCAATGGTAATACCCAGGAAGTCAAAGGTGACGGAGTTGTTGGAGAACAACCCTCTCTGGCCCCAAATGAAGATTTTCGCTATACCAGTGGTACTATCCTGCAAACACCCGTCGGCAGCATGCGCGGCAGCTATCAAATGATCGATGAAAACGGCGAAAAATTCGATGCCACTATTCCGGCGTTTACCCTGTCCGTTCCGCGAATGATTAACTAGCGAGTTATCTGTTTACTGCAAACACCACAAACAGTCCATTCCAGTAATTTGAAACCGGCAAAGCAAAATAAGGAAATCGCTTAAATGGCAGTATATGTTCTTGGTGACATTCAGGGATGTTATGACGAGTTACAAAAACTGCTGGAGTTGGTGCAGTTCAGCGAAACGGATCAATTATGGTTTACCGGTGACCTCGTTAACCGGGGGCCCAAATCACTGGAAACACTACGTTTTATCAAATCGCTAGGAAATAGGGCCATCGCCGTCCTTGGTAATCATGATCTACATCTACTCGCTATTTCACGACTTGGAAATGGCGTCAATCCGGAACCAAGCCTGGAAAAGTTATTAAACGCAACAGATGCCGAAGAATTGCTTGACTGGTTACAACACCGGCCACTAGCACACTACGATCAATCACAGAATATGCTATTAATCCACGCCGGACTACCGCCTCAATGGGACCTGACACAAACATTAGAATGCGCAGCCGACGTCGAACGCCTGATACAGGGCCAGTTATGTGATTCGTTTTTCGAGCAGATGTATGGCGACATGCCATCAACCTGGTCCACGAAGCACTCAGCCTATAATCGCGCCCGCTTTATCATCAACTGCTTTACCCGTATGCGCTATTGCACGCTAGAAGGCGAACTCGACTTTAAACACAAAGGACCCATCGGCACTCAGGACAGCAACCTGATCCCATGGTTTCAGGTTCCCAACAGAGCAACAGAAAATATAAACATCGTTTTTGGACACTGGTCAACACTACAAGACGTAGTATTCAAAAATATTTATGCAATTGATACTGGTTGTGTGTGGGGGAAAAAATTAACCGCGTTAAAACTTGATTCTC
>QILK01000181.1 GCA_003233345.1 Gammaproteobacteria bacterium
AAGTTTTTTTCAGCGTCATTACAACCCCAGTTGTCTGCGCTGAAAAAAATCTTGTGGCTCGCGGATGTAAAGGGCGCTGCTGAAAAAGGATGATAACCTCAAATCCAAATAGCCTGAAATATAACGACTAATAACACTTAAAATTGTAAAATTAGTCGGTTCGCATTTATGACACATGTGGGGTACATGTTTATTTTTTAAAGTTGTTCAATTTTTTCCAGCTGTTCTTTCAATTGACCGAGTGAGCTTTGTATTTCATCCAGTTTGAAGCGTTCTTTTTCGATAACGAATGCCGGCGCGCGTTGGATAAAATTTTCATTACCTAATTTATTTTCCAGTCGGGTTTCTTCATCGAGTTTTTTATTGATCTCCTTGGAAAGCCGGATAATCTCTTCGTCTTTATTGATTAGCCCGGCCATGGGTATCAGCAGTTTCATATTGCCGACCAGTGCGGTCGCAGACTCGGGTGCATTGGCTTCTGATGCTAACCAGCTAATGGACTCTATACGTCCAACCGCTGTCAGATAGTGCTCATTCTTCTCCAGTCGTTGTTTATCTTCATCGCTACCATTGGTCACCAGAACGACCATTGATTTACGCGGGTCAATATTTTGGCCACTGCGGATTTGCCTGACGCCCAGTATAAACTGGGTTACCCATTTAATTTCGTCGATGGCTTGTTGATTAATTTTTTTGTCATCAGGAATGGGAAAAGGTTGAGTCATAATACTTTCACCTTTAATAGCGGCCAGTGGCGCCACGCGCTGCCATATCTCTTCGGTGATATAAGGTATAATCGGGTGGGCCAGGCGCAAGATTGCTTCGAGTACGCGAATCAATGTTTTCCGGGTGCCACGGAGTTGTCGTACAGATGAATTTTCGTTATTAAGAATGGGTTTGGTTAGCTCCAGGTACCAGTCACAGTATTCATTCCAGGTAAAATCGTAAATGGTTTGTGCCACCAGATCCAGCCGGTACAGGCTCATCTGCTTTATGACTTCTTTTTCGGTTTGTTGTAGTCGCGATATAATCCAGCGGTCAGCGCTGCTAAATTCGTAGTCGTCCAGGAGTTTTTGACCACAGTCATGGCCTTCGGTATTGAGTAGAACATAGCGTGCCGCATTCCAGAGCTTGTTACAAAAATTTCGATAGCCTTCGATGCGCTTGATGCTGAAATTAATATCACGCCCAGTTGTGGCCAGCGCGGCGAAGGTAAATCTGAGGGCGTCGGTACCGTAGGCCGATATGCCGTCTGGAAAATCTTTGCGGGTAATTTTTTCAATTTCCGGCGCCATGTCCGGTTGCATCAGCCCCGTTGTTCTTTTATTGACGAGCGATTCCAGATCGATACCATTAATCAGGTCCAATGGGTCGAGTACATTGCCTTTGGTTTTAGACATTTTTATGCCATGAGAATCTTTGATCAATCCGTGCATGTAAACTTCGTGAAACGGCACTTTGCCGGTAAATTTCAAACCCATCATGATCATTCTGGCGACCCAGAAAAATATAATGTCAAACCCTGTTACCAATACGTTAGTAGGATAAAATTTCTCAAGTTCCGGTGTTGATTTGGGCCAGCCAAGTGTGGAGAAGGGCCAAAGCGCAGATGAAAACCAGGTGTCGAGAACATCTTCGTCCTGTTTTAGCTCGATATCGTCAGCCAGATTGTATTTGCTGCGTATTGTTTCAATGTCTTTGCCAACATAGATATTGTTGTCCTTATCGTACCAGGCGGGTATCCGGTGTCCCCACCAGATTTGCCGGCTGATGCACCAGTCCTGAATATTGCGCATCCAGTCAAAATAAGTATTCTTCCAATTATCAGGTACAAACTTAATGTCGCCATTTTCTACTGCGGCGATCGCCGGTTTTGCGAGTGATTCAACTTTGACAAACCATTGGTTGGTTAGATAGGGTTCAACGACGGACTGGCTTCTATCACCGCGAGGAACCTTTAGTCTGTGCGGTTCAATTTTTTCCATCAGGCCTAGTTGCTCTAGTTCAGATACGATATGTTTTCTGGCTACATATCGATCCAGGCCACGATATTTTTCGGGTACTTTATCATTTAACGCGGCATCAACGGTAAAAATATTGATCATTTCCAGTTGGTGGCGCAGCCCCATTTCATAGTCATTAAAATCATGTGCGGGTGTTATTTTTACGCAGCCACTACCAAATTCAGGGTCGACGTAATCATCAGCTATAATGGGAATTTCGCGGTCGGTCAGTGGTAGCTTCACCTTTTTGCCTATCAAATGTTTATAACGATCATCTTCAGGATGGACCGCGACCGCTGTGTCGCCAAGCATGGTTTCTGGTCGAGTGGTTGCAACGATTAGTGAATTGCTACTATCGGCCAAGGGGTAGCGCATATGCCATAAATGACCACTCTCTTCTTCCGAAATAACTTCCAGATCAGAAACCGCCGTGTGTAGTACCGGATCCCAGTTAACCAGGCGCTTGCCGCGATAGATCAGGCCTTCATCGTATAACGTTATAAAAACGTCGTTTACGGCTTCATTTAATCCTTCGTCCAGGGTGAAACGTTCACGAGACCAGTCGGCCGATGCACCCATTCTTCTTAACTGGTTAGTGATCGTACCGCCGGAATGTTCTTTCCACTCCCAAACTTTTTTTATAAATGAGTCTCGTCCAAGATCATGGCGGGTGATATTCTGGGTTTTAAGCTGCCGCTCGACCACCATTTGGGTAGCGATGCCAGCGTGGTCCGTACCCGTTTGCCAAAGTGTACTTAATCCTTTCATGCGATGGTATCGTATCAGCGCATCCATAATGGTGTCCTGAAACGCATGTCCCATATGTAAACTACCCGTTACATTGGGTGGGGGTATCGCGATACAATAACTGTGTTCGCCATCTTTTGGAGCAAAATAATTATTTTTCTCCCAGGTTTGATACCAGAATTGTTCAATTGCGTCCGGATTATAAGTTTTGTCCATAGTGACCATAGTGATTAAGTTTGTTAGTGATTTGAATTGGCGATTATTATAACTTGTTTAATTGGCAGATGTATAAATAAATTTTTTCTATCAAGAAAATTATACACTGAGATTGATATCAGGATCAGATGTTAGATTTAGACATCGTGGGTAACAATCTGATACCCGCGGTCGCGATAAAATTTAAATCTTGCTCTGGCTGTTTCCTTATCGTTTGGATCGTTGTTAACAATTTCTGTTACCCGCTGGAAACGGCTAAAAAATGACGGAACCTGTTGTGCCATATTTAACATGACGTCACTATGAGAATCGATGTCGTCAAAGTGGCTGATAATAACGGGCTCAATCGCGTTATGTGATTTTTGATAGAGCGCATGTGGAATAAAGCCACAGTCGCGAAAAGTCCATAACATATTATCCAGATTCCGCGCAGAGTTTTGCGATTCTGTATGGATTAACAGTTGATGACCTGACTTATAAATTTTTTCTGCAAGCTGGCAGGCAAAGTGCTCCTGCAAGTTAAATTTTCCGGTTTTCAATACATAGAAATCAATTCGGGTCATAATAGTCCTGTCGATTAATGCTTATTGTTATAAACCCTGTCCAGCAAAAACTGTGTTAGTAGCGCCACGGGTCGTCCTGTTGCGCCTTTTTGGTGGCCAGATGTCCACGCCGTACCGGCGATATCCAAATGCGCCCAACGCATTTTTTTTGTGAACCGAGATAGAAAACAGGCAGCGGTGATGGTACCCGCATCACGCCCGCCGATATTGGCGACATCCGCAAAATTGCTTTTTAGTTGTTCTTGGTACTCCTCCCAAAGTGGTAACTCCCAGGCGCGATCGCCAATGGTTTTACCGGCATTGAGTAAATCATGAGCCAACGGATTGTGGTTACTTAGCAAGCCATGTGCCTGCTTACCGAGTGCAACAACACAAGCGCCTGTTAGTGTGGCAATATCGATAACGACAGAAGGTTCAAATTGCTCGACATAAGTCAGAGCGTCGCAAAGGATTAACCTTCCTTCGGCATCGGTATTGAGTATCTCTATGGTTAGCCCGAGCATGCTGGTCACGATATCTCCGGGCTTATTGGCCTTGCCATCTGGAAGATTTTCGGAACTGGGTATGACGGCTTTAAGGTTGATGGGTAGCTTTAGTTGAGCGCAGGCTAAAACCGTGCCCAGGACAGACGCCGCACCACACATATCGTATTTCATTTCATCCATCGCGGCGGCTGGCTTAAGCGAAATTCCACCGGCATCGAAGGTAAGGCCTTTGCCGACCAGCGCGACGGGTTTTACGCTTTTGTCCGTGCCGGTATAGTCGAGTACAATGAGTTTAGCCGGTTCCTCACTGCCGCGTGATACCGATAGCAGTGCCCCCATTCCTAGTTTCTCCATATCGGATTCTTCAAGAATTTGTACGGCCAGGTTCTCGAATTGTGATGATAATTTTTTTGCTTCTTCGGCCAGATAGGTCGGTGTGCAGATGTTTCCGGGTAGATTGGCAAGTGTTTTTGCCAAGTCAGATCCGGCAGAAATAGCTTGTCCTGCTTCCAGCATCTGTTCACAGGTTGATAATTCACGTCGACTGGGAATGCTTAAAATTATTTTCCGTAGCGGTCTTCGTAGTTGAGACGGATTGCTTTTTGTTTCGTTATAAGTATAGAGTGCATTTTTTACCGATAATACCGCCTGACAAATTTTCCAGGGAATATCCCGGCCTCTGATATTCAGCTCGGGGAGATAATAAACAGCCTCCATTGCGCCGCCATCATTGAGTGTCATGGTAGCCGTAGCGATTACTTTTCTATATTGATTGATATCAAAATCACGTTCCTTGCCACAACCAACCAGTAACACGCGATCGCATAGCGTGTTGGGAATATTATAAAGCAACAGGGTTTGACCACTGGTGCCTTCCATGTCACCACGCCTTGTCAGTGATGAAATATAACCATCGCTGGCCTTATCCAGTTGCTCGGCAGCAACTGATAATCGCCTGGGTTCAAAAACGCCAACTACAATACAAGCCGTTCGTTGTTTTTCCGGATTACCGCTTTTAACTAAAAATTCCATTAAAGTACTCTCTTTGCCAGAAATATTGTATTCTTAGGCTCTAGGACGTATTCCGTGAGATCAGCATCAACTTTTAACTTGGGTGCTAATTGAGTTGGGAATAGGCGAAATTTACGGCATAATTTATTTCACTACATTAAAGGGTTCGATGTTGACCGCTCAAATATTAACCAAATCCGTAAAAACATATATTTTTGCAAGTTTACACCAAGAATTGGTGTTTTCCAGTCAAAAATGTAAGTAATTGGGTAATATCTTATATGTTTTCTGTCCTGGAACGTTATATTTTAAAAGAAATTTTTCAAACCCTGTTAGGGGTTTCGTTTGTTTTATTGATAATAGTCATTAGTGTTTCTTTGGTTCGCTTCCTTGGTGATGCCGCTTCTGGTGATATTCCGTCAAATTTAATATTTACCCTAATTACCCTAAAGGGACTAAAGTACTTCTTTACACTGATTTTGCCCATTTCTCTGTACCTGTCATTTCTACTTGCATTGGGGCGGTTATATCGTGACAACGAAATGGTTGCGATAAATGCTGCGGGTATCGGGCCGGGAAAATTGTTCAAAATTGCGATCATGATATCGCTCCCGCTTACGCTATTGTCAATATGGGTCATGTTGTTCGTTGTTCCTAAAACCGTCTTGATTGGATATCAAATAGTCGATAATGCCAGTCAGAAAATGGAGGTCACGGGTCTAAGTGCGAGCAGGTTTAAGGAAGTTGGCGGTGGTCGCCAGGTAATTTATGTTGAGGAGATATCAGAGGACCGGAAAATCGCCAAAAATGTTTTTATTTATACCAAACAGAATAACCGCGATATTGTCTTTTCAGCGGCCATATCGAAAATAACTTATAACGAAATTGGCGAAAGATATTTAGTTTTGGTCAACGGTTATCGCTATGACGGAACGCCCGGAGAAGCTGATTACCGAACCAGTTATTATAAAGAGCATGCGGTTAAATTGATCTCAAATGTGGAGTTTAGCAAGTCAGGAAAACGTGACTGGAAGCCAACCCGTGAGTTGTTAAAGTCCAAGGATAGCTATGATATAGGCGAACTACAGTGGCGTATTTCGTTACCGCTATCTGTTTTCTTTCTTTCACTGTTCGCTATTCCGATCGCCAAGGCTAATCCTCGTCAGGGACGCTATGGAAAACTGATGGTTGCGATGCTCGCTTGTATCGCTTATTACATATTACTCAATTTGTCCAAATCCCAGGTATCGAAAGGGATATTATCTCCTCTATTGGGTATGTGGTGGGTACATATGCTCATGTTTGCCAGTACCCTGTTGCTTTTGGGGAAACAGCTGGGTTATTCGTGGCTTTTCACCCGCAAAAGAAAAATAGTAAGAAAAAGCCAATGAGAATAATTGATCGTTACATCGGTATATCAGTCACACTTAATGTCTTTATGGTTTTGTTTGTTTTGACGGCCTTATTGGGATTCTTTTCTTTTTTTGGTCAATTTGACGAGTTTCAAAACGATTATGGCACGTTGGAAGCGTTAATGTATGTGGGTTATACCTTGCCCCGAAGAGCTTACGAAGTGTTTCCGATTGCCGTATTGATTGGCGGGTTGATGGGGTTGGGTTCCCTGGCGACACACAATGAGATCATGGTTATACGGATAGCGGGTGTTTCGGTTAGGCGAATTACCTTTTCAGTGCTAAAAGCAGGCATGATTTTAATGGCGCTGGCTATCGCGTTGGGGGAATTAGTGGCCCCCGCATCAGAAAAGCGGGCACAGGATTTTCGAATAGAGAAGAAAAAAATTGGTAATATTGCGCTTAAGTATAAATCCGGATACTGGGTACGCAACAAAAAGATGATGATTAATATTCGGGAAGCAAAAGAGGGAGGCAACCTGATTCTGGATATAAAAATATATGAGTTTGATGAGAACCGTAAACTGGTCTTGGTGACGCATGCAAAAAAGGGTAGGTACATTGGCGGAAAATGGTTATTGGAAACTTATGTGCAAAGTGAAATTGGCGACGAGCGGCATAAGGTCACGGATGACCCCCGGCTAAGTCTGACAATCCCGGCGTCGCGCTTAATTGATCCGCGCTTACTCAGTGCTATAAATCAAAAGCCGGAGAGTATGTCAATATTAAATCTTGGTGATTCTGTCACGCGAGAGATGGCCAATAAAAATAGTAAAGCAGCTGAAAGGTATAACATCGCATTTTGGATCAAGATATTTACCCCGATCTCAACGTTGGTCATGCTGTTGGTGGCAATTCCGTTCGTGTTTAACGCGGTTCGCTCTACCAATAACGGACAAAGATTGGTTGTCGGTATTGTCGTGGGTATCAGTTTTCATCTAATGAATCATGCGATGAGTCAATTTGGAATCGTCTATGGGATTCCAGCGATGATTAGCGCTGGTTTGCCGAGTGTGGTTTTTGCTGTAGCGGGTATCTTCGCTATCAGAAGAATATAAAATACCTCGCTGCTTGTAGCGGGGTACTTTATTCAATATATTTCGCTCCGCGCGAATTGAATTCGCACGGGATTCCAAAGGTCCGCGTGAATTAAATTGATTCTGATTATTTATGGGTCTTGATTACCGGGAACAAAATCTTTGTCAGTCATAATTGTTTGGGTTTTAGTAAGTCGATCGTAAAGTGATTGATTTTTTGGATCAAAAAACAGAGTGATGATTCCCAGCCCCAAACTGAAGCAGATCAGCAGTGAGCGGGTAAATGCCTGTGTCCACGAGATGGGTTTACCAGAAACGGAAACAAGGCGAATATTCCATGCGCGCATTCCAAGTGTCTGGTTTCCTTTTACCCAAAACCAGCTTTGTGTGCCGGTAAAGACCAATCCATAGTAAAGGTAAAAAAATATTTTTCCAATGGCCGACAGCGAACGGAAATCCTGGTCGAAAACGCCATTAAGAACGGCGGTCAGGATCATGGATGCGACAATCATAATCGCCGTGAAAAGTAGGCTATCATAAGCTATAGCAGCCAATCTTCTGGATATTGTTGCTGGTATCATGTGGGTATCCAAATTATTGTAAAACGATTATATCACGGTTGTTTGTATAGGAATTATCATCACCGGGAAAATTGACTGGTTTTTGCGCAGCTTAGGATGTATTGAGGTATAATTAATTCTGCATTTTTTACTTTGTTGTTATACTGGTTAATAATACTCGTTGTGGATTATATTGGGGATTGATCATTAGTTTATTAAAAACTTATTCCAGATCAGAACATTCGTTATCACGAAAACACATCAGTGGTAATGCATTGGAAGTGCTCTATCAATTGGATTCCAATGGATACGACAGTTATCTCGTGGGCGGTAGTGTTCGTGACTTATTATTGGAACGTGAGCCGAAAGATTTTGATATAGCAACCAATGCAAAACCAGAGCAAATTTGTGAATTATTTAATAGATGCCGATTGATTGGCAGGCGTTTTCGACTTGCGCATATCCATTTTCGATACGATGTGATCGAAGTTGCAACTTTCCGGGGCGCTGCTGATTCAATGGCAGACAAACATATTTCCGATTCGGGGCAGATTTTAAACGACAATGTGTTTGGTAATATCGAAGAAGATGCTTTAAGACGTGATTTTACTGTGAATGCACTTTACTACAATATTAGAGACTTCAGCCTCGTCGACTACCAAGGCGGACTGGAAGACTTGAATAACGGAATTCTTCGTCTGATTGGCGACCCGGAAACCCGTTACCGGGAAGACCCTGTGCGAATGCTGCGAGCGGTACGGTTGGCTGCAAAAATGGGATTTACTCTATTTGGAAAGGCTGAATCATTATTGCCAGAAATGGGGTACTTGCTACAGGACATGCCGCCTTCGCGATTATTCGAGGAAATTAAAAAATTACTGTTATCGGGATATGCTTTGGCTACCTTTCAGCTACTACGTAACCACCAGTTGTTCGATGAGTTATTTCCACAATCCAAAGAGGCGATTGATCAAAACCAAGATTTGCGTATGTGGGATCTGATAGACAATGCCATGAGGAATACCGATACCCGGATTATCGATGATAAACCGGTGACGCCGGCTTTTCTGTTTGCCGTGTTACTCTGGCCGGCGGTCAAGGCAAAGTTTAGTCGCTATAAAAATAATAAGCGGCTAAATAGCGGCCAGGCTTTGGAACAGGCTTGTCGGGAGGTGACAGAGCAACAAGTTAGAATCACCTCGATTCCCAAAAGATTTAGCCATCCCATGAAAGATATTTGGCGCTTGCAACCTCGTTTTGAGAACCAGGGCGACCGCAACAGCAAGCGTTTACTGGCGCACCCGAAATTCCGTGCGGCCTATGATTTTATGTTACTGCGCTCTGAAGTAGGTGAAGTTGATCAGGCGTTGGCACAGTGGTGGACAGATTTGCAGAAAAAGAGTGGTCCACAGCCATCGCCAAAGATGCGAAACAGCCGTTATAAAAATCGTCGGCGCTAAACCCTTAAGCTACAAGTACTTGATTCTTTATTTTTATTTTCTATGCAGACTGGCTCCCAATATAAATATTTAGAAATCTATCTGGGTCTGGGCAGTAATCTGAATGATCCGATTGCTCAGGTCAAGCTTGCGATCAGTGCGCTGGAAGAGATGCAAGCGGTTACATTAAATCAGGTTTCCAGTTTTTATTTAACTGAGCCGTGGGGCGAAAAAAATCAGCCGGCATTTATTAATGCAGTCGCCCAGTTATCCACTAATCTTGAACCGTTAGAATTATTAGCCTGTGTGCAAAGCATTGAACACAGTCAGGGCAGGACGCGTAGTGGATCGCAGTGGGGACCGAGAACTCTAGACATTGATATTCTGCTTTATGGCCGGCTGAGCATAAACCTGGATAATTTAATTATTCCGCACGCACGAATGTACCAGAGAGCCTTTGTCTTATTGCCACTGCTTGAAGTAGCAGGCAATATAGAAATACCTGGATTTGGTTACATTGAAGCGTTATTGGCAATGTGTGGAAAACAGACAGTGCGGCGATTGACTGACAAATAGTGCTGTATTAATACGACAGAGACTATAGCATAATTCAGGTTTATTTTATTCGGGCGTGGTGTGGATTTACAGTGCAACGCATATTTAGTAGTGACTAGGGGTTCGCAGGGCATATACCGGAGAATCCGTTAGTTGTAATTGAATAAAGGAAGTATGGGTAAAAACATGAATACTTATGGTGGTGATCACACACAAAAACGCAAACGCGTTACGGTTAGAACATTTAGTGAATACAAGCAATCGAAAAAAAAATTTGCGGTGTTGACGGCGTACGACGCGAGTTTTGCCCGCCTCATTGAAGACGCGGGGGTCGACTTGATATTGGTTGGGGATTCACTAGGCATGGTCATTCAGGGCCATGAAACCACAATTCCGGTGACACTGGCTGATATGGTTTATCATACCCAGTGTGTCAGCCGCGCTTGCAAACGGGCAATGGTGATGGCCGATATGCCGTTTATGTCATACTCAAATGTTAGCATGGCGGTCGATAGCGCAAGACAGCTGATACAAAAGGGCGGAGCGCAAATAGTAAAACTCGAAGGTGGCGCTGCGCAAGTAGAAATTGTTGCAGCCATTGTTGATCAGGGGATACCTGTTTGCGCACACCTTGGATTACGACCCCAGTCGGTGCATAAACTGGGGGGATTTCGCGTCCAGGGTAGAGAAGCGGATTGTGCAAAGCAAATGTGTGAAGATGCAAATAAACTACAACAAGCGGGTGCTGATTTACTGGTACTGGAATGTGTACCTGCCGCGTTGGCAAGTAAGATAAGCGAGCAGGTTGGTATCGCGGTTATCGGTATCGGTGCAGGCATCGGGACCGATGCACAAGTTCTGGTGTTACAGGATATTTTGGGCATTACCTTCGGGAAAATACCAAAATTCAGCAAGAACTTTATGCAATCGGGTTTAGGAATAGGTGATGCGATCGGCGCTTTTGTTAATGATGTCAGACAGGAAACTTTTCCAGGTCCTGAGCATACATTTGACTAGTGTAAAATAGGTGGGTTAGACGATGTTAGTGGGGATTGCCGCGAATGATTGTACTAAGCGATAATAATGCGCTGAAGCAGGTTGTTGACAAATATCGAGATAAAAAAATTGCCTTTGTGCCGACGATGGGGAACCTGCATCGGGGGCATTTATCGCTAGTCGATGTTGCCCGTGAAAAAGCAGACCTGGTTATTGTTAGTATCTATGTTAATCCTATTCAATTTGGGGAAAATGAGGATTATAGTAACTATCCGCGAACGTTAGGTGCCGATAGCTATGCCTTATGCCAAAGGGATGTTGATTTTGCTTATACGCCGAGTGCCCATGATTTGTTTGTCGATAATAATTTCGCGGCGGTACAGGTGAATGTGCCAGCCTTGTCGACAATACTTTGTGGAAAATATCGTCCTGGTCATTTTGAAGGTGTCGCCACCATCGTGGCCAAGTTGTTTAATCTGGTTCAACCGGACATAGCTGTTTTTGGACAGAAAGATTATCAGCAATTGAAAGTCATCGAACAAATGGTGCAGCATCTTCAGTTTCCAATAGAAATTATTGGTGCTTCTACCGTTAGAGAAGAAGACGGCTTGGCAATGAGTAGCCGTAACCAGTATTTAAATGAGGCAGAAAGGATCGTTGCACCAGAGCTATATCGAGAGTTGTTACATATAAAAGCGGCTATTGAAAGTGGTGCCACTGATTTTTCTGAGCTGGAAATAAAAGCCACTACTCAATTAACAGAAACGGGGTTTAAACCAGACTATATCAGTGTTCGTAATGCGCGGACACTTGAAAACCCTAAATCACCCAGGGATTCTCTGGTGATATTGGGCGCAGCCTGGTTGGGAGACACTCGCTTGATAGACAATATTGTCATAAAAACAGTAGAGGATTAAGACGTTCGATGTAGCGCAAAACGCGATTGGTTTTCAGCGAAAAAAGCTGAAATCCAGCTATCATTAGTATAAACTATCAGTGTAGAAATAATTTTTCAGTGCCCGAGTTTTGTAGATATTATTGGTCGAGTGATCTCGGGTTTAAATGTTTAGCGGTAAATAAATGCGTAAAAAGAGAGAGCATAGAGTAAGCGATTTTGATTTGGGGTTGGGTGATTCGCCTAACTCAGGCCCAGGAATCCGTTCTGAGCGAGGAAATCACCATTATTCACGTAAAAAGAGAGCCGGGGATTCGTCACTCGCCTGGGGTTTTTTAGCTTTTCTGGTCATTGGTGGCGGGCTCTATTTGTGGTCTTTGATGAAGGAATCTCCCGGTTCTGCGCCGTCAGTTCAAAGCACTAAAAAACCCAAGCCGGTTTTGCCCAAAGTAGGCAAAATAGTATTTTCAAGTCAACCGGAAGGTGCGCGAATATTTATTGATGATAAATTTATAGGCAAGACGCCGTATACGGCTGAAAATCTGCAACCAGGGGATTATAAAGTCCGGTTATCACGCTCCGGCTATCGTGTTTGGCAGCAGGATATCATGTTGACCTCAGGGGGAAGTCCCGGTATCAGCGCACAATTAAAAGCGGCCTATTACCGGCTGAAAATCAAATCCAATGCTGCCAACATCAAGTTAAAGTTTACAAAATCCAAAAAACGATTTAAGCAGGGAATATTATTGAAACCGGGAATTTACCACATGGTGGCAACAGCGCCCGGGTATCAGCAACTGAACAAAAAAATTGTTATCGTCGATGATGATACAGACGTTACTATTCGGCTGGAGAAAGCCAAAGTATTTTATCGTGTTAAGGTTGCGATTGATCCACCTCAGGCTACCAGCCTGGCCAAGATCAAGATTATTGATTGGCCCAAGGCATACAGTGGCAGGGGCATAAAGCTGTCACCGGGAAAATACAAAGTTGAAGTAAAAGCACGCGGTTACAAGACAAAAACACAAAAAATTGAAGTGACTGACGGAGCAAAAACAGTAAAAATTTCTCTGTTATCCCCAGGTGTTGTTTTAAAACTGGATGTCAAGCCAAAATTGGCAAAGATAAAAATTTTAAATTTCAAGCAAGCTTATGTATCAGGAATGAAAGTCCCCCCGGGTAAGTATCGGTTTGTCGTGAGTGCTTCCGGCTATAAAACAAAAAAAGTGACTCAGACTATCGTCAAGGACAAGACAATAGCGATTAAGCTGAAGGCAGACAAGTATTCCATCGCGGTAAAAGCAACACCCGCTGGCGCAAAAGTTAAGATTATTAGTCCGGATGATCTGGAATATTCAGAAAAATCAAAATATTCGCCAGGAAAGTATCAGATCGCTGTTTCAGCCGAAGGGTTTAACACAGTTAAAAAATGGATTGAGTTGAAGGACAAGAATCAGTCGATAGCAGTCACGTTGGAAAAACAGTCGTATGTATTGAATGTCAATGTGGTACCGAAGTCTGCAAAAGTGATTTTCCACAATAATACGCTTGCTTATAAGTACGGTATGAAGGTCGCTCCGGGAAAATATTACGTATGGGCGAGTGCTGATGGATTTGATACTAAAAAAACATGGGTCACTATTAAAGACACTAAAGTTAGTTTATCGGTAAAGCTTAAGCCAAATCAATTTCTTATCAGTGTTGACACCGTGCCGGCCAATGCGAAGGTGCGGGTGCTGGAACCTAAGACTTCCTACTCAAAAGGTAAACGTTTTAAACCTGGGAAATATAAAATTGAAGTATCGAGCCCGGGATTCAAGCCAAAAGTTCAATGGGTTGACCTGAAACAAGGCGATGCAAAATTGACAGTTAAATTGGGTGAAGATGCTTATAATCTCGTTGTTAAAACAACGCCCGCACATGCAAAAATCGACGTATTAAATTATCCAGGTAACTATAATAAGGGCATAAAGCTCATACCTGGTCGCTATGAAATAGAAGTGACAGCTTCGGGTTATCTAGCTCAAAAACAGTGGATAACGGTCAGTGAAAATAATGAGTCTGTTACGGTAGTATTAAAAAGACAGATGTATGCATTAACTGTCGTTGCGGCACCAGGTGACGCGGTTATCCAAATAGTTGATTACCCGAAAAAATACACACCGGGTATCAAATTACCGCCGGGTAATTATCTTATTCGTGCAATCAAGGATAACTATAAGCCAATTTCACGATGGGTTACTATCAGTAACAATGATTTAACCGTCGACCTTAAGCTGGAAGCATTTGCGAAAGTACTGATAGAGTAAGGCGTTAAGTTAAATTCACAATTGGTGGCGGTTTGCACAAAATCCATTTAACGAGTAGGTATATTGTAAACGGTTTAGCTGGAATTTTCTTCCAATAACAGTGTCTCATATAGGGTATTCTGATATAATTTCGAAATTGACTAACGAGAACAGTAGTAATGCATCAGACCTTTCTAAAATCCAAATTACACCATGCTCATGTTACCCACTCTGAGCTTGAATATGAGGGTTCGTGCGCGATTGACAGCTATTTGCTGGAGCGTGCAGGTATCAATGAATATGAGCAATTGCATATTTATAATCTTAATAATGGAAATCGTTTTATAACTTATGCCATTAAAGCTGAAAGTAAAAGTGGAATTATTTCAGTTAACGGTGCGGCAGCACACAAGGCTGGAAAAGGCGATCGCTTGATTATTTGTACCTATGTAGGTTTGTCGGAACAGGAAGTGGAAAAGCATAAACCAACGCTTATTTATCTCGACGAAAAAAACAATATTACCCATAGTCGCCATTCGATTCCTATGCAGGTCGTTTCGTAAATTTCATTTCAGATTATTTTATCTTTATCTTTAAGGGTAAGCGTCAATAATAGGATGTGAGTGTCAATTATTTTGTAAGGCGTTCGTGACCTAATTCTCATTTTATAAACTTTCTTTCGATTCCAGCATATAAAGCTTGAATCGAAACTGTGCCTGCTATAATTACATTTGCTCGCAGTCCTAAAAATAAATTGATAATAATAGGGTAATCGCTCGGAGGCAAAACAGACTTGGACCACTGAATAGTGCATGAGGAAATGCTTGTGAAAATTAAACAGAATATTTGTAACCGTAGTTTTTATCTACTGATCATATTATTTGGAATATTTGTCGCACTTCCGACATTTGCGTCAAAAAATTCTTGCGCCAATTTTGATAAAATATTTAAATTGACAAAAATGAATGCCGAGAATGGAGTCATCCCATCGAAGTTTATACTCGGAAAAATGTATCACGACGGTCAATGCATACCGCGAGACTTTCACGCTGCGAGGAAATGGTTGTTAGAAGCGGCTCGTTCTGGACACGCAGACTCAATGTACTATCTGGCATTGGTTTTTTATAATGCCGGTGGACCTTATAACGACTATGACCAGGCATTTTTCTGGTTCCAAAAAGCAAGAAGATTGGGCAACGCCAGTTCAATTTACTATATTGCTGAAATCTATTTACACGGAAGAGGGGTAAAGAAAAATAAGAACGAAGCAAAAAGACTACTGATGATGGCATCGAGTAACAATGATCCGAGAGCTCAGTTTAAAATCGGAAGCATGTATCATAAGGGAAGTCTGAATGGCCGAAAAAATCTTCACAAAGCATTTGATTGGTATACCCGGGCGGCATTACACGGCCACGGTGCTGCGCATTACCGGCTGGGACAGTTTTATTCAAAGGGAATGGGTGTTCGACGAGACAAGGTTAAAGCGTTTACTTGGTATAGCATCGCCGATTTACATGGATATATTAATGGTAAAAGCAAGAAGAACGAAATGTATAAAAGGCTTTCTGCAAAAAATATTGTTGAAGCACAAGGGCTCATTCAGCGATACATGAAGTCAATGAGCTATCCCGAATTTTAATAACAAGAAATTGTTAGACGGTAATAAAGTCAGTAGTACCATGTGAGATTGTTGTAATCGATAGTAAAATCCGACCTTTTTGCTGTCTGTCTGGTGCAGATAGGCAGCACTTTCTTTCTTATTAGTGAGTCTATTTTGATATCGACCGATGATCAGATTGATAATAGCGTGTGGCTGTTATAAAGTGTAAACCCGAAAAAGTTTCGTGGTTAATTAATGATGAGTGATGTAGTTATTCTCGGATGTGGAAAATTGGGTTCCAGGTTGGCAACTAACTTTAGTGGGAAAGGAATAAGTCCGCTGAGTGTTTCGCGAACTCCGCATGCCAGACTGGCAAAAAATGGAATTAATTTTTTACAAGTCGATTTCGATCAAGCACTACCCGCACAATTACCGTTAAAAAAAACCGTTGTATACTATTTTATCCCACCCCAGGCTAGCGGTACTAGTGATAGGCGAATTTCAAATTTTTTCAAATCGATAGCATGTACCGGTTTGCCAAAGCGAATTATATTGATCAGTGTTACCAGTATTTACGGAGACTGCCATGGCGAATGGGTTACCGAAAGCCGAGAACCTGCGCCTAATAGTGATCGGGCCAGGCGCCGGCTTGATGGCGAGCAGCAACTACTCGATTGGTCAAGTACAAACCGTGTAGACTATTGTATTTTAAGGGTGCCGGGAATCTATGGTCCAGACAGACTTCCGCTAGAAAGAATCAAATCGACAAAGCCGGTGATTTCACCAGAGCAAGCGCCGTATAGCAACCGTATACATGAGCAGGATCTTTTAGAAATTTGTCTCAGGCTCTATGATCATGATTCGATTAATACGTTATATAATATCAGTGACGATTGCCCCACGACTATGACCGACTATTTTTTTCAAATAGCCGATAAGTTTAAAATCGCCCGTCCACCGATCATCGACTTGGTTGATGCGCCTGAGACTATGAGTGCTGAAATGATGCATTATGTGCGAGAGTCGCGACGGATTAGTAATAATAAAATTAAATCCAGTCTGAATCTAACGTTAAGATACCCCTCTTTGAGCCATGGTTTGGCCGCTATAAAAATTGCTTAGCCTAAGGCAATTGTCGATATATATTTTATTCAGTTGTTCTACTCTACTTAGGAAGTAGTTATAAACTGAAAATAGTATAGGAAGCTATTGCTAATTGCACCAGAAATGAGAAAGTCTATTTCAGAAATAACATCTATTTTTTATCCTCAAAAAATATTACATTACTAGCAGCTGGTCTATCCGATGCATGTCTTAACCTGGTTATTTTCTAACAAGAGTATTTATATGAAACATATCTCGATTTTATTATTCGTTACCTTTTTACTAAGCAGTTGCGTTCAATTTAATAAACGTGGTGATCAATTAAGACACTATGTAGTTGTCGATGCTAGTATTTATAATATAGAAAAATACGACAAATTTATTCAACTAGAAATACCGATATTAAAGAAGTTTGATGCCTATATCGCAATGGATATTCGTAGCCCCGATCAAAAAAGACGTTACTTAGTGATGTCTTTTCCTAGCCGCGAAACAGTCAAGCGGTTTGTGAAATCAAAAGATTTTCAAAAGATCCTACCGCTTAATAAGCAGTCCGCTAAAAGCACAATATTTCATGGAAAATTATTTTATTAGTTAAATAATTAATGCATTAGTTCGCAGACTGCCTTTTCTGCAGAATATCTAATTAAAATTGTGAGTCGATTTGTAAAATAAATATTATTTAGCCCGGCGTGGGCCGAGGGTTGAAAGGCGACGAATATTCTCAAGTGATGAAGATAAAATTGATTTTCTTGAAAGGCTAGAAGACGAGTTAGAGGTTACAAAATACCAGTGTCTTGCCTGGGTTACTACGTCAAATCACTACCATTTTCTATTTTTAGGATCTAGTTTTTCGAAATATGTCTGCGTAGCAGCTATTAGTTTATTCTGTTCCATATTCAAGTCACTGCAACTTTTACCGACTTTTGTCATAAGTTCTACTGTCGATTGCCTTTGCGTCTGGTTAAAATCACTAATACTTTTCTCGATGATATTTTTAATATTATCCACTAGATATATTTCATCTCGGAGTAAGTAGGTAGTAGCAACAAACAACTCAGACGCTTCGTTTTCGTTTAATCGAAACTCATTGACAAATATATCC
The DNA here is from genome assembly GCA_003233345.1 of Gammaproteobacteria bacterium. GTDB lineage: Bacteria > Pseudomonadota > Gammaproteobacteria > SZUA-21 > SZUA-21 > SZUA-21. The sequence continues at coordinate 18,020 of QILK01000181.1, forward strand.
TGAATATTTTTTTTCTGCTCCGCACTGATTTCTCCCTCGCATTTGGCTACTCCCAGTATCAGAACTGCCGCGACCTCCATTGAATCTGTTAAATTAAATACCGGTTTGGTACCATATACTTTTTTCCATCGCGTGCGCCGAAAAAAAGCAAATGGATTTAACGACTCGATTCTAAACCCTGAATTTCTCAGCGCCACAAACGCCCAGATCAACCCGACTATCGCGCTGATAACACCTAATGCGATATGCATATCCCTTTTCCTTTATAGTTCAAGTTTTTATTTATACTACCACAATGTAATCCATGAATCATGCCAGCTCTAGTTGTTAACGAATTACACCAATTTTTGGGTTATTCCTTTATTCGGTCGCTATATCTTTTGCTGCTCAGAGATATCGGCATGCTATCGTTCGCTAGGGTTTCCATATATCTGAAATTTCGAAATATTTATCGTGTCCAACATTTTCGGGCAAGTGATAAAGGTTCTGCATCTTGCCGCAGGTCTCTATCAGTCCGGTTTTTACAACAATAGAGATCGGCTCACTAAGATGATAGCTTCCAGTACCTTCGCTAAAACCCTGGTGCTGCATGAAACATGGTATTATTAAGGAATCACCAGTATAGTGAGACATTCTTCCCGATGCCTGGAAACGTTTGCATGAGTAAAGACATCGATCAACACCATATCTGGCACCCTTACAGTGTCATGCATTCGGAACTGCCGATCTACGAAGTGGCCTCGGCCGATGGTGTGCGTTTGACGCTGGCGGATAGTCGTGAGTTGATTGATGGCATGTCTTCCTGGTGGTGCATGATCCACGGTTATAACCACCCGCAGATGAATGCCGCTTTGGAACAACAACTGAAAAAAATGGCCCACGTCATGTTCGGTGGCCTGACCCATGAGCCAGCTAAAACCCTTAGCCAACAACTGCTCGACATTACGCCGGAGCCGCTGGAAAAGATTTTCTTTTCCGACTCCGGATCGGTCTCGGTAGAGGTGGCTATGAAAATGGCGCTGCAATATTGGCAGGCCCGGCGCCAGCCACAACGACAATGCTTTATCACCCTGCGCGGTGGTTATCACGGTGATACCTTTGCTGCCATGTCGGTCAGTGACCCGGATAATGGTATGCACGGTCTGTTTCAAAGCATACTGCCAAAGCAGATCTTTGTCGACCGGCCTCGCTGTCGTTTCGGTGAACCGTGCACGGACGATGACATTGCCCCGTTGGAAAAAGCGTTAAAAGAAGAGCAGGGCATTGCGGCACTAATCATGGAACCCATTGTCCAGGGTGCTGGCGGCATGTGGTTTTACTCTGCCGACTACCTAAAAAAGGTACGAGCCCTTTGCGATCATTACGATGTATTACTGATACTTGATGAGATCGCCACCGGCTTTGGCCGCAGTGGCAAGCTATTCGCCTGCGAGCACGCCGGCATTTCACCGGACATTATGTGTATCGGCAAGGCATTGACCGGCGGTTATATGACACTGGCGGCCACATTAACCACGGCTAGCATTGCCTCAACGATAGATCAAGGCAAACCTGGCGTGTTTATGCACGGTCCCACTTTCATGGCCAGCCCGCTGGCCTGCGCTGCCGCCAGCGCCAGCATTGATTTACTGCTTAAATCTGACTGGCAAAGCAATATTCACAGAATTGAACAGCAACTGGAACGGGGGCTTGCTCCGTGCCGTGCCTTGGATCAAGTCGAAGAAGTGCGTGTCCTGGGCGCGATTGGCGTCGTGGAAATGAAACGGGCCGTGAATATGAAAAGTATTACCGAGGCCTTTGTCGAGGCCGGAGTCTGGGTACGGCCCTTCGGTAAGCTGGTGTACCTGATGCCACCGTATATTATTGGTGATGAGGATCTGCAAACATTAACTAACGTCCTAGTAGAAACAATAAAAATTCAAAAGTAACCACTATTTCACTTTAGTGGGAATTGCTGGCATATTTGTATTTGGTCAAAGTCATTTATTCAAAAGCTGTTGACGCGTTAAGTGACAAAAATTTTTAATTGATTGTTTTTGTTCTTTTTCACGAGGAATTAGAAAGCCTATTGTCCTTGGAGAAAGTTTTGGGTTTAAATCAATAAGTGCAAGGTTATGATTTGAATTAAGAGCTGAAAATGCTTCAGGAAGAATGCTGAATGATTCTCCGTTCTCAACAAGATCTAATATCGATGAAATCGAATTCACTTCAGTGATTGCTCTATAATGTATGTGATTTTCCATGAAATATTTATTAATAATTTTTCTTGTTTCATAATTTTCAGGTAATAAAACGGCTTTCAGGGGATGGGGGAGGCCTTTCATAATTTTGTGGGCAACATGAGTATGGGATGCTGGCAAGATGAGTTTCCAATTTTCTTTAAATAATTTTTCGAATTTTATAGTAGGGCGGTTTTTATTTAGTATAAATCCAATGCCTATATCGATGTCTCCGGATGCCACGTTATTTTCAATATCTTGATTTGACATTTCTTCAACTTGGAGTGAAACACAAGGATGTTTTTTATCAAACGCTATAATTAAGTCCCTTAAATATAAGGCATTTATTGACTGTAATACGCCGATTTTCAAGTTACCTGCTCGCCCAACTTCTATATCTGAAATTACTTCTTTAAGCCGGGAAACTTCATTTAATATTCTTTTCGCTGAAGAAAGGGTTAATTTTCCACTTTCTGAAAGTTTTACTGTGCGCCCAGTACGGTAAAAAAGTTTTGTATTAAGTTCTACCTCCAATTGCTTTATTTGGTTAGACAGAGCGGGCTGTGTAATGCTTAATTTTTCTGCTGCTTTACGGAAATGTTCCATTTCAGCAACGACTTTAAAATATCTTAAATGACGCAATTCCATCTTCTATTCCAATTTATAATCAATTCGTAAAAGTTATCAATATGATAGTTTTTTAAACTTATACTTACAATCGGTTTTCTGTAAAACTACTTTGAGACTTAAACAAGATAGTATGAAATAAGGACAATCTAAGATGAATAATTTTACGTCTGCCAATTTCGGAGAGACAAAGGCGAATTTAACAGCTATTTTGCCGAAAAAATTGGCTCATAAAAATATTGAAAGCAATGAGGTAGATCAGAAATTCACTGACGAGAGGAAGCATCCTGTACATATCATTGATTTACCGAGCAATTCAATCAGCATGACAATAGGAGGCTTACTACCCAATGGTCGCTCCAACCGACATCGTCATACTTATGAGACAGTGGCCTATATTCTTGAAGGAAAGGGCTATTCAATGATAGAGGATCAGCGAATTGAATGGGAAAAAGGCGATGCGATTTATATCCCCAATTGGGCTTGGCATCATCATGTAAACCTTGATCCTGATAAACCAGCAAAATACCTTGCCTGTGAAAATGCGCCGATGTTACAAAATTTAGGACAGTTAGCGATAAGGGAGGAAAGGTGAACAATAAAAAGATCACCGGTATTATCGCATATACGATCACACCATTTTCTAAAGAAACGGGAAGCGTTGATTTAGAGATTCTTTATAAAACAATTGATCAGCTTATTGAAACAAGGGCAGATGCTATAGCGGCGCTGGGAAGCGCGGGCGAATGTGCCTATTTAAATAACGAAGAGTGGGAACTGGTTGCTGAAAAAACCATAAAATATGTGAGCGGGCGTGTTCCTGTCATTGTAGGCATTGCGGAATTGACAACTAAAGAAGCCGTTAAGAAGGCTATTTTCGCCAATAAAAACGGCGCGGATGCGATTATGCTATCGCCTTGGTCCTATTACAAATTAACAGAAGATGAGATGTTTGACCATTATGAAGCGGTCGCTTCTGCTATTTCCATACCCATCATGCTCTATAATAATCCCGCGACTTGTGGGGTCGATATGTCCCCTCAGTTCATGCTTTCAATGGTCGATAAAATTAAAAATATTACGATGATCAAAGAGAGTACAGGGGATATTCAGCGTATGCATAAAATATATGCCTTATCAAAAGGCACCGTTCCTTTTTTCAATGGCTGTAATTATATCGCTCTTGAAGCCTTAAATGCCGGTGCTGAGGGGTGGTGTACGGTTGCGCCAAATTTAATCGGTGACCTTCCTAAAAAATTATTAAGCGAAGTTAAACATGGAACAGCTGAGAAGGCAAAAGATATTTTTTATAAACAGCTTGAACTTTTAGAATTTATTGTGAAAGGAGGGTTGGCCTCTACAGTAAAGGCGGGGTTAGAAATGAAGGGAATAGAAGCTGGTTTTGCACGGCGTCCTCTCAAAGAATTGCCAAGTGAAAAAAAAATAATATTGGAACAAATGATGAGTTCAATCTGTTAAGTCTACTACACACAATAGTTGGCACTAAATCTAGGAATAAAAGGAAACAACCATGAGCGATTCACTATTTGAAAAAATTGGTGGTGAGGCTGCGGTCAATGCTGCCGTAGATATTTTTTACCGTAAAGTTTTAGCCGACGATCACGTTAATCACTTTTTTGACGACGTCGATATGGAAAAGCAAGCCGCCAAGCAAAAGTCTTTTTTGACATTGGCATTTGGCGGGCCTAGTAATTACTCGGGTCAGGATATGCGCGATGGTCATGCACATTTAGTGGAAAAGGGACTCACTGATTCTCATTTTGACGCAATTATGCGGCACTTGGGCGCTACGTTAGAGGAGCTAAACGTACCTGCTGACTTGATTAATAAAGCTGCCGCGATTGCTGAAGCTACTCGAAATGACGTTTTAGGACGGTAAAAAATCGCAGTATGTTAATTAAATTTGAAGGCAAAGAGTACCCGCTTGAACCACGGGAGACGGTGCTGGACTGTTTGCTTCGGCACGGTATCCCGGCTCCCCATGCCTGCAAAAATGGCGTGTGTCACACTTGTATGATGCGCGCACTCAGTGGTGAGCCAGGAACAGACGCGCAAAAAGGTTTGAAAGTTTCTCGCGCTGCCCAAAATTATTTTTTGCCTTGTTCGTGTATTCCAAATAGTAATCTTGAAGTCGTATACCCAGATGAGGCATCACGGATCACACAAAGTAGTGTCCATAGTGTAGACAAATTGAGTGCTGATATTGTTCGCTTGCGATTACAAAAACCTGATGATTTTTCCTACTATGCCGGGCAATTCATTACCCTGTATCACTCTA
>QILK01000072.1 GCA_003233345.1 Gammaproteobacteria bacterium
AACGTCGAAGAAGGGCGGCTAGTAACAAATCAAAGTAGGGTTTTAAAATTCGGCAATACTGATATTTGATTATTCATTTTTATCCCGAAATTTTATTCTATTTTAATCGGGACGCTGTTATTCAGCCATAATGCCTATTCTATTTGTTCGGGATGGTATTGTGAGACCTACGGGGATGTGCTTGCCTATTGCCGCAATGAAGCCGATTATACGCGGCCGTTTTTTGGTATTTTTTTCATTTCTATTTTTTACCTTCTTAAAATTTTAAATAGGGTGTCCTTGTTGTTTTTGTATTGTTGTGTTCAAGTCTATGAATGTTATGAAAGACCCACGTGCTCTTGTTACATATCAACGCAATGCACCCGCTAGTAGGATCATTAAGACCTACTTCAGCTCAACTTTTTTCTAGACTTATATAATATATTTTTCCAGTATATTCCAGCCATTAAAAAATATCCCCTATGAAAATCCATTACTGCTGGTAAATGTATTTTGTACTGGTTACCGTTTGTCTTGATTAGAAGGTAAATGTCGTACGAATTACCTAATTTTAGTTTCTTTGCCGCTATTTGTCTTTCTTGATCATAATACTCCATATCTAGTTTTATCGATTTTACCTCACATTTAGCTTTAGAGAGGTCTACTCCTTCCTTTTTAGCATCAATAAATAGCTGTGCGAAAGAGTTAATGATTCTATTTCTTAGCGTCAACATATTCCTTGGATCGGATATAGTTTTTTTATCTCTTTCCAGGCGTTCTATTTCAGAATTAATAACTTTATTTTTACCATAATTTTCATGCTTTCTATAGTATTCTAAAAAAGACCTGGTTAATTTGTGAATGTCTTCATTGACTATAATAAGTTTTTCAAATGCTTTCTTATCTGACTTAATTATAATTTGACAAATATTCTCAGCGAATTCTTTTGGTTTAGTTTCTATCGATACCATAGATTGTTGAGAGAATACAATAGCGGGAAAAAGGATAGCTGAAATTAAAATTATTTTATAAAGATAATACATAAATTAGACCCTGGTTGTTTGAGATGTACCCATTAAACGGACACGGATAATTAAGTTAAATTATCTAAAAAAGAGTGGCCTAATTGCTAACAGGAAATACACGAAGGAATTCAAGTTAGAATAGCATTATCAAGTAACAATAGCCAGGCACAAGTCGCGCGCGACTTTGGTTTGAGGGATGGTCAGCTTTAGGGGTAAGTCAATATCGAGGCGATGTGTTAATCGAAGGTGAGCGCCCATTGACCTGTCTATACCTGCAGATAAAAAGACACTTATATATTGCAGCACTATAACTTATTGTTTATTACTAAAATTATTGTGGCGCAACATTCAATAACTCTGGGCTTTTGCAAATAGGGCTTTTATTCTCCCTATTAAGCTCATATTAATAATATAAACAATACCGTAAATTATATCTACTCAAACTAGCTTATTCAATCGGGAAAAAGGCACACCTATACAACTGAGTTAGAAATTTATTATTCAAATTATATCGCCGACTCAGACCGTTCCATCATGTACTACGCTATCCCCATTCAAAGCTAATGATCACTGATTTCAAGTGAGTAGCACAATATTATAAAAATTCCTTTGGATTTTTAAATTTATTATCGGTCTCGCCCTTCTTTGGCTCTGGGTAACTGCTATCCAGACTGTGCAAGCACTCTGCAGCATGATACGGTAAGGTCCCCCAAAACTTACGCTTTTGATTGGCTTTGAGAGATTTACGAATAATGGCTTTAAGGAGATTTTTTATTTCACCATTGTACGTGTTGACATCTCGTGCAAACCACACGGCATAGTGTACGATTGTATTCATAGGTAGTTCAGTAATTTTTCGGCTTGGGCGATCACCCTTCCACTCAGAACGACTTGCCCATTTCGAACAAAGCTTTAATAAAGGAATAACTGGTTTACTCCCCAAGTTTTCAAGATATTCGAATACCGCGCTTACTTCCAACCTATGATAATTCATGTTGCAGTTTTCCCCTGCCGCCATTTGGTCAAGTCTAATCATCAGATATTCAATTTGCTCATCGAGCTTTAACTTGGGAATCACATTCACGATTTCCTGCTCTAAAAGCAATACCTCACCACCATCATCCTCTTCTTGGCTGCGCCAGCCAAATAGACCCTTATGATGTTCAATGCACAACAGGCAATTATCATTTAATGGTAGCTTTGCTAACACCCCCTTATTTTGTGACTCCGTAAGCACATCGCAAAGCATCTCGCCAATAACTTTAGCGATAAGCTTCTCATCTTGTTTTTTAATAATTTCGTTTTTATGATTCGCAAACGTAATGGTAAGCGGTTTTTTATTTTCTATAATATCATCAAACCCTTTACGCCAAAACGGGAAGTCGATGCGATTATGGCTTATATAGGACTGCCACTCGCCATCTACTTCGGTATTTTTACGTGTATCAAAAATTAGTGCGACCCAACCCTCTTGGATAAAATCATACCCCAAGGTAATCTGCGTTATTGGATCAGGATCTTTACCTGGCCCTATATTGAAATAAACCGGATACTCTTTGACACGTTCCTTGATATATTTAGAAATTTTTCTGTAGTCCAGAAATAGATTAATGTTCATGTTTACGCCCTGTCACTTTGTCTTTATTCTGTCAAAAAATATTATCGTCAAATTCTAACCGAACTGTCAATGCGTTAAAACGAACCTGGTATTTTATTTAGTGTATATTTTAAACATTTACCTAAAGTAAAAATTTGAGAAAGAAGCTTCTTATAAACAAATTCTAAAATCAGAAAATTTCGCCAAAAAGGCAAAGTAACCTCCATTTAGATGAATGAAAAGTAGATCTCGATTACAAATATGGTTTATAATCGAGCACATTAAGAAGGATGTTGTAAAACTTTATAGTTTTGAAGACAAGATAATTCTTAAAGTTGAGAAAGCTGCTAAATCTATACTAGTCGCCACGGTTATCAAAAATGGAATAAAAGATCATTTGTTTTATGTCGTGGATGCTGAATTATTTTTGCAAACGATTAGTAAGTACAAAAATCATCGTAGTTGCTCTAATGCAGGAAAAATTAAAAATATCGCCAATATTACCCACCAGAGCATTTGGTAAATGCTGTTTTATTCCATTATCGAGTCTCAATACGACTTCCTGTTATAAAATATTAACAAGTGATATTTATTTGAAAATTCTCTGTGTCGATGAGATGGGATGAGATGGTGTTCAGAATAATGAAGACTGTCGTTAGCTAGTCAAAAGGAGATTGAGAATGAATGAATTAAAAATACCATACACACCAAAAAAGTTAGTGTTTATTGGAGCGATTATGTTTTTTGGAATATGCTCAGGTGCAATGGGATATGTAGCATTTACAAATGAACAAGAGCTTATTTTAAGTAAAATATTTGAATTTTCTGTTCAAGGAGCAACAATTTTCTATTGGGTGATTTCAAGCGTATCATTCATTTTTGTTGTAATTGGTTTTCTAGCATTGGTAAAGAGCTTTATTTCTAAAAGAGAAATTGTATTATCGAACGAATATATTACCTCACCAAAAAGTGGATTAAGCAATAAGTACGTTACAGTTAAATATAAAAACATTTTGTCAATAGCAATTCAAAAAGTTCAAAAAACAAAAACTATTATTATTGAGCATAAAGATGGAAAACTATCAATACCAAATATAATGTTACCAAACAAACAAGCATATGAAAGTATTCTTAATCAGCTTCAACGTAGGATTAATGGCTAACAAAAAGCTCCAGCGTACTCAAAGTAAATGCGTCGTTTGTGGCATGCCGTTTTGCGCCATTTTACCACAACCGTCACATTTTATTTTGAGCCGCTGAACTAGGTGTCAGAGTTAAAAGAGGGAAAATATGAGAACGATTTCAGTTATTAAATATGCGTGTACAGTGGTAGGTCTTGGCATGTTATTCGTGGCATTTCTTTTCTATGCAAATACACAAGATTTTCTGAAGAGCGCATTAACTACTAGTGGAACAGTTGTAGAGCTTGTTCCTTCAAGGTCATTTGATTCAACTACATATAGCCCTGTTGTTGAGTTTAAAGCTCAAGGTGGAACGTTGATTAAATTCACCTCGTCATCTGGAAGCAATCCTCCAAGCTATTCTAAAGGCGAAGTTGTTGAAATTTTTTATCAGAAATCTTCTCCCGAGCAAGCCAAAATAAATGACTTCTTTTCATTATGGGCTGGATCTATATTTTTCGGTGCGCTAGGTTCTGTATTTTTTATTGTAGGATTTTCAATAATATTATTTGTAAATCTAAAAGGTAAAAAGATTGAATATTTGAAGAAAAATGGGGTCCCGATTAAGGCCAAATTTCAGAGTGTAGAAATCAATTACTCTCTTACGGTAAATGGTAGAAACCCTTATCAGATTTGTGTTCAATGGAAAAACCCTGCTACATCGGAATTACATATTTTCAACAGTGAAAATATATGGTTTGATCCGACTGACCACATAAATAATGAAGAAATAACTGTCTTAATAGAAAAAAAGAATCCAAAAAAATACTATATCGACACCTCTTTTCTTCCAAAAATTGCAGGCTAAAAATGTTCTAACAAAACGCGCGCTCAGCTTAGCTTGGCGTTAGGGAATACGAAAATGGTGAAACTTGTGCTTCATAGAGGTGGTTGCCATTGTGGTGCTGTAAAGTATGAAGTTGATGCACCCGAAAATATTGACGTATCGGAATGTAACTGTTCAATCTGTTCCAAGTCTGGATATTTACATTTAATTGTACCAAAATCAAGATTCAGGTTAATGACGAAATGGGATAATCTTGAAGAATATACATTCGATACTCGGGAAGCAAAGCATTTGTTTTGTAAAATTTGTGGAATTAAATCATTTTATATTCCCAGATCACATCCCAATGGTATCAGTGTAAATGTTCGTTGTCTTAATGATTCAACAATTAAATCAATCACAATAGAACATTTTGATGGTAAGAATTGGGAAGATAACATGCATAAACTTAGACCTTTGAGTGAGGAATAGACGTTTGTGCCTAACAACATTTCCACAGGCAATGTTTGTTGTGGTCAAGCATTTCTTATAGTTGCTTCCTTGGTAAAGCGGCAGGGCTAGGTTGAAAATTGATCTAAAATACCAAAAGAGGAAAACAAAAGAAGTGGAATTCGGTAAGCTATCACTGTGATTAGAGAAAAAAGAGACCTAACTGGGTGTTCGATACGCTGGATTTCATTTATAGCCAGTGTCATCAAACGACTTTGCAGCTTTTAACAGCTTATTACTAGGTTTGCCTGGATTCTTGCAGACTGCCATAAAGTCATCAAATTGCTGATTGGATAAGGCAATAGCATTACTTTCTTTGAGCACCTGGGTGGCTTTTCCCCTAATGGCCTGCACGCCGAATTCTGTCAGATTGGTATTGCCTAACAAGGTGCTGGATTTTTCTGCCATATTCTTGATTTCCTTTGGAACCTCTCCATGACCCAGGCCGAAAGTCACAAATTGATTTAAACGCCACCGCGTATTACCACTGCTATCTTAGGTAGGCTTGTAACCTTTTTTAGCGGCTTTTTCCTTTGCCTTGGCTTTTTCTGCCGCTTTTGCTTTTTTCTTCTTTAATCTCTTTTCCCGCTTCAAGCGTTTTCTCTCAATTTTTTCAGCCTCATTGGCACCGGTAAATATACGTTTAAAAACACCTTTTCGTTTTCCTTTGGGATTGATCACCACCACTGTGGTTTCTGGTTTTACTTTGGCAGCAGATTGCTTTTGCGGTTGTATATCGCCTTCAATCTTGGTGACAACATCATTTTTAAAGTGTATGGAGACCTGTTTTCGCGTTGGTTTTTTATAGCCTTTCTTGGAGGTAAAGATATAATCCCAACGAGCTTTATGAAAACTGTCCGCTATCAGTGGTGTTCCCAGCGCATAACGGATTTGCTTGCGACTCATGCCCACTTTTATTTTATTAATATCTTTTTGGGCGATGATATTGCCTTGCTCAACATCTATTTTATAAACCACTGGAACAAATCTAGTGCAGCCCGTGACAATAACAGCAAGACACAATACAATAATATTAAGAATGTTTTTCATTTGTAATTGCAGATAACAGAGTTATTTAAAGGCTAAATTTTACACTAACCTAAATTGAATTGGTACAGGTACTTTAAAATTGGAAAAACAAGAACTTAAGAATGCTGGTCTAAAAGTGACCCTGCCAAGGATGAAAATTCTGGGTATTTTGGAAAATAGTAACCAGCGTCACATGAGCGCAGAAGATGTTTATAAGCTATTGCTAAAGGCTAACGAGGAAATCGGTCTGGCGACGGTCTATCGTGTATTGACCCAGTTTGAAGCCGCTAATCTGGTTACCCGCCATCATTTTGACAGTGGTCACTCGGTGTTTGAGCTCAATGTTGGAAGTCATCATGATCATATTCTCTGTGTTCGCTGCGGCCGCGTTGATGAGTTTGTCGATGAGGTTATCGAAGAAAGGCAAAGGCAAATTGCCCTTGATAAAGGCTATGAAATCACTGATCACTGCTTGTATTTGTATGGAATCTGTAAAGATTGCAATAAAAACCTGTAGCCCTTAATGATCGTTATTTTGCCGTATCGAGCATTTCTACCGCATGAGCGCGACTTTGCTTGGTTAGTTTTACTCCGCCGAGCATGCGTGCAATTTCATCAATACGATCCTCATCTGTCAGAGGCGTAATGCCTGTTACCGTACTGGTTTTATCCGCTTGCTTGCTGACATGTAAATGGTTATGGGCCTGCGCCGCGACCTGGGGCAGGTGGGTGACACACATGACCTGTCTGGTACTGCCCACCGCGCGTAACAGTTTGCCGACAATTTCGGCGGTAGGACCACCAATGCCGGTATCGACCTCGTCATAGACAAGGGTATTAATACGCGTGGTCTCAGCTAAGACCACTTGAATAGCCAGGCTGATGCGTGAGAGTTCACCACCGGAAGCAATTTTACTCAGTAATTTAAATTCCTGTCCAGGATTGGTGCAAATCATATAGTCAATTGTTTCCAGGCCATGGGCGGTCATATTTTTACCATCGGCACTGCCGATTTCAATTTCGAATTTGGCATTTGGCATTCCTAGTTCCTGTACAAAGGAGGTGACTTTCTTATTCAGTAACAGGGCCGCCTTGCGTCTTTTAGTCCCTAATAATTTTGCTGATTGAAAATATTGTTGTTGCAGTTTGTCGAGGTCATCCTGCATTTTTTTAAGGTGATCATCAGAGTTATCGAGTGATTCCAGCTCAGCCGACAGCTTAATTAGCAACTCAGGCAGTTCTACCGGTCGCACATGATGTTTGCGGGATATTTCGTAAATACTCGAGAGGCGGTCATTGATCCATTGTAATCGTTGTGGGTCAAGATCAAGGCGATCGAGATATTGGCGAAGCTCGTCAGCCGCTTCCTGGGTTTGGATGCTGGCTTCATTGATTAGCTTGCTGGCATTTTGCAGGCCTGGATCAAGATCGAGCACACTTCCAAGTTCATGCTGCGCCCGATTGAGTAGCTGATGCGCTGAGTTTTCTTCACTTTCATAGAGCAAATTAATGGTCAGATTGGTAATGTCGAGAAGTTTTCCGGCATTGGCGAGCCGGTCGTGCTCCTGGTTTAGTCCAGCGACTTCATCGGCAGACAGATTGAGTTGCTCGAGTTCATCGACCTGAAAACGCAATAGCTCAATACGCGCGGCCGAATCCGCAGCCGCATCACGCAAATGCCTAAATTTAGCGGAAAGCTTTTTCCACTGCTGATAGCAATCGTATGTTTGCTTGACCAGTGTCTGGTTGCCCGCATAGTCATCCAGTAGTTGGCGCTGAATAGCTCTTTTGACCAGGGACTGGTGTTGGTGTTGCCCATGTATATCAACCAGTGTTTCACCGAGTTCTTTTAACGCCTGCATAGGCGCGGGGTGATTATTGATAAACGCTTTGGACCGGCCTTCACGGCTGATGAGTCGGCGAATGATGCACTCATCACCTGAATCCATACTGTGCTCTTTTAGCCACTCAAGGGCATCGTTTGCTTGAGACAAATCAAATCCAATACTAATTTCAGCGGCTTTTGCGCCAGTGCGGATTATACCGATATCGGCGCGGTCACCCATTGCCAAGCCCAGTGCGTCAACAAGAATTGATTTTCCAGCACCAGTTTCACCGGTCATGGCGGTCATCCCCGGATTTAGATCAAGTTCGAGTCGATCGACAATGGTATAGTCGCGAACCGTTATATGAGTAAGCATAAAACCAATCCTGTATTTGCTGATAAATTAGCCGTTTGTATAATGCTGGGCGGCCCAATTTAATTTGGCGCGGAGCAATTGATAATAATCATAGTTGGTCGGGTGTAAAAGTTGTAATTTATGCTGGTGCATTTTTATCGTGACCTGTTCTGTATTTTCAACGATATGATTAACCTGGCCATCGCAGGAAATCTGAAAATTATCAAATTGGCCTTTAATTCTCTTGATCTCAATTTGTGCATTGGCATCGACGGCAATAGGTCGATTACTGAGTGTATGTGGGCAAATCGGAACTAACGATATCGCTTCCAGTGACGGGTGCAATATTGGCCCACCGCCGGATAAAGCATACGCGGTTGATCCGGTGGGGGTAGCAATAATGAGCCCATCCGAGCGTTGCGTATAGACATAACTGTCGTTAATAAAGACCTCAAATTCGATCATTCTTGCGACATTGGTTTTGTGAACAACAATATCATTAAGTGCCAGTGAAGATGTATTAATGCCGTCTTTGTCTTTAATGTTTAATTCCAGCATAATCCTCGGTTCGGACATATATTCACCCGATAAAATTTGCGGAATCAACTCGGATATATCGTTGGGTAATACATCGACCAGAAATCCAAGCCGGCCAAGATTTACCCCGACCATGGGAATATGATACTGATTCATGGTGCGGGCGGCGTCTAACAGGGTGCCATCGCCACCAACGATGACTAATAAATCACTATTTTTCCCTAAAACTTCCCGATCAACTTGTTGTGCTGCATTTAGGTTAAATCCTAAGGTGCTGGTAGCATCAAATCTGACTTCACTGCCAAATGTGGTGATAATGTCGCTAAGTGTATGTACAGTAGCTTCAATCGTTTTGTCACCTGGGCGACAGAGTATGCCAATTGATTTGAACTTGTTTTTTTTCATAAATTTTTCCGGTATTCACAAACTTATCACGCATTCACGATTACGCCAAGGAATGGGGCGAAAAATTGTCCGATTAAATTGACTAGCCTTGATTGTCACTCTAACATTACGAGTGCTAATCCTAATTACCGTTTAATTATAACTATTTGCAAGTGTAAATGAAAAATACTGAAAAACTATTATCGGATCGCGAAGAACGTTTACTCAATGCGTTAATTAGAGAATATATTGATCAGGCGCAACCGGTTGGCTCAAAAAAACTGGTGCAAACAGCGAGTTTAAACTTGAGTTCAGCGTCGATTCGTAATGTTATGGCTGATTTGGAGGAATTGGGGTTAATCGCGTCACCGCATACATCAGCTGGGCGGGTGCCAACGGTACAAGGCTATCGTTATTTTGTCGATAGTTTACTTAATATCAAGCCGTTGCAGCCCGTTGCCGTAGAAAAAATGATCAAGGAATTTGCTGGCGATTATGATACCACCAGTATTATCGCCAATGCGTCGGCAATGTTGTCGAAATTAACGTCGCTAGCTGGAATTGTGACTTTACCTAGACGACAACGCGTGCAACTGGCGCAAATTGAATTTTTACCCTTGTCTGATAACCGGGTTTTATCGATCCTGGTGACCGATGATAACGAAGTGCAAAACCGGATTATTCCAGTAAAACGTGTGTTTGAATCAGGTGAACTCAGACAGGCGGCTAATTATCTGAATACAATGTTTGCGGGCAAGGAAATTAGACAGGTTCGCAATGAGTTACTTAATGAGCTAAACGAAGCCAGGCAATCGATGGATCAGAAAATGCAGGCGGTCGTGGAGATGGCCAACAAAATGTTTGCTGATGAAAATCAAGACGATCAAAGTGATTTTGTCGTTGCCGGGGAAACCAACCTGATGGATCAAAGCGAATTTGCCAGTGTTGACACCCTAAAGCAGGTTTTTGAGGCCTTTAATAAAAAAAGGGATATTCTTGAATTACTGGATCAGTGCCTGTCAGCTGATGGCATGCAGATTTTTATTGGCGACGAGTCAGGATACCAGGGGCTGGGCGATTGTAGCCTGGTGACATCGACCTATTCAGTCGATGGGCAGGTGATCGGTACTCTGGGTGTTATTGGACCAACCCGTATGCCCTATGAGCAGGTGATTTCTGTGGTCGATATAACCGCAAAATTGGTCAGCTCGGCGTTGAAATCCAAATAAATTACCTTATATAGAGTTGCAGAAGATGATGAGAAGTGGAGAAAAGTTGTATGAATGAAGTGGAAAGTGATACTGACAATAGCAAAAAAGTAGAAAATAATCAGGCCGATAGTAATAACGAAGGCAATAAAGACGGCGAGAATAAAGAGGCTAGTACCAATGGAGCGAATGAAACACTAGAATCTGCGTCGGATTTTGATGCCGACGGGCTGGAAAAACAGCTTGAGGAAGCCAATAAAAAAGCGGCAATTTACTGGGATCAGCTGCTCAGACTAAAAGCAGATATGGATAATTTGCGCAAACGTGCTGCCCGCGATCTTGAGGATGCGCATAAATTTGGTTTAGATCGGTTTATAAAAGATTTATTACCCGTCTGTGACAGTCTTGAGCTGGGGTTACAGGCGGCTAGTGAAGACAATGCCGATCTGGTCAAAATCAAAGAAGGTGTCGAGCTGACGTTACAATCATTTATGTCAGTATTGGAGAAATCAGGTGTGAGTGCTATTCGTCCCAAGCAAGGCGATAAGCTTGATCCGGAGCTTCATCAGGTAATGGCGATGCATGAAGATGCGGATGCCAAACCTAATACAATTGTTACGGTAATTCAAAAAGGTTATAGCTTAAATGAGCGGTTAGTACGACCAGCGATGGTGGTGGTTGCCAAGAAGCCACAAACAGAAACGCCGCAAACTGAAAAAGAGGCAAAAAAATCGGGTTATGATGACCAGGAATCGGGAACGAATATTGATGAAAAAGCTTGAAAAAAGCATTTTTGCCCTAACTAAGCAAGTTAGGTAAATAAGTTAAAATAACATCCGCTTACCAGCCTATCGGCAAGACTCAAGGTTTAGCGAATTTAATATTTTGGAGATTACAGGATATGGGTAAAATAATTGGCATTGATCTGGGCACAACGAACTCGTGTGTTGCAGTAATGGAAGGAGATGAGCCGCGTGTCATTACTAACAGTGAAGGTGACCGTACTACTCCGTCTGTAGTGGCTTTTACCGAAGATAATGAAGTCTTAGTCGGTCAGTCGGCCAAGCGTCAAGCGGTGCAAAATCCAATCAATACACTGTATGCTGTCAAGCGCTTAATCGGTAGAAAATTCAAGGATGCCGAAGTACAGAAAGATATCGATCTGGTTCCCTATAAAATTATCGCGGCCGATAATGGCGATGCCTGGATTGAAGCGCGTGGCAATAAAATGGCACCCCCGGAAATATCTGCCCGTGTTTTACAAAAAATGAAAAAGACCGCTGAAGATTATTTGGGAGAACCGGTCACCGAAGCGGTTATTACGGTGCCTGCATACTTTAACGATTCCCAGCGTCAGGCAACCAAGGACGCTGGAAAAATAGCCGGGCTGGAAGTAAAACGTATTATCAATGAGCCAACGGCAGCGGCATTGGCTTTTGGAATGGATAAAAAAGAGGGTGATATAAAGATCGCCGTATACGATCTCGGTGGTGGTACGTTTGATGTGTCGATTATCGAGATAGCCGAAGTGGATGGTGAGCATCAAATAGAAGTATTATCAACCAACGGCGATACCTTTCTTGGCGGTGAGGACTTTGATCAACGCTTGATTGATTATTTGGTTGAAACCTTTAAGTCGGATCAGGGTGTTGATCTGCGTAATGATCCTTTAGCACTGCAACGATTAAAGGAAACGGCCGAAAAAGCCAAAATTGAATTATCATCTTCGCAGCAAACTGATATCAACCTGCCCTATATTACTGCTGATGCTAATGGTCCAAAGCACATGAACATCAAGATCACTCGGGCAAAACTCGAATCATTGGTGGATGAGTTGGTTCAGCGAACCGTCAGTCCATGCCAAACAGCGTTAGCCGATGCGGGATTGTCAGCGGGTCAGATAGACGATGTGGTTCTGGTGGGTGGGCAAACACGGATGCCGAAAGTACAGGAAGTGGTCAAGGATTTTTTTGGCAAAGAGCCGCGTAAGGATGTTAATGCCGATGAAGCGGTTGCCGTCGGTGCAGCGATTCAGGGAGGGGTGTTGTCAGGTGATGTTAAGGATGTGTTATTGCTGGATGTCACACCGCTATCACTGGGCATTGAAACACTCGGTGGGATCATGACCAAGGTAATTGATAAAAATACCACTATTCCAACCAATGCCAGCCAGACATTTTCCACCGCAGATGATAATCAGACAGCCGTGACGGTTCATGTGTTGCAGGGTGAAAGAGACAGAGCAGTGGGTAACAAGACGTTAGGGCGTTTTGATTTATCAGATATTCCACCGGCCGCTCGCGGTATGCCGCAAATTGAAGTGTCATTTGATATTGATGCCAACGGTATTCTTAATGTATCGGCAAAAGACAAAGCGACGGGTAATGAACAGAAAATCGTGATCAAGGCATCCAGTGGTTTGTCAGAAGAAGAAGTCAATAGCATGGTTAAGGATGCTGAAGCCCATGCGGATGAAGACCGTAAGTACCATGAGTTGGTTGGGGTCAGAAATCAAGCCGATCAAATGATCCATGCAGTTACTAAGTCTATGAGCGATCTTGGTGACAAGGTCACTGATGATGAACGTAAGGAAGCGCAAGCCGCGATTGAAGACCTGAAAAAAGTATTGGATGCTGATAACAAAGAAGAAATCGAAGCCAAGACCCTTGTTTTGGCAGAAAAATCTGGAAAATTTTCAGAGCGACTTCATCAGCAAGAAAATGCAGGTGCTAAACCGGGCGCTGATGCAGGTAAAGCGGGCGCTGGCGGTGGTACAAAAGATGACGATATAGTGGACGCAGAGTTTGAGGAAGTTAAAGAAGACAAATAGTTCATTAAAAAAGTCTCTACTATTAAAAAGCCAAATATTGTATTTGGCTTTTTATGTTATTAAGAAATATTGTTATAAGTAGATTTTTGACAAAACTGTTTTAAAAACAGGAAGCGGATTAGATGGCTAATAAAAGAGATTACTACGAAGTACTAGGCGTCGCAAAAAACAGTAGCGATGACGAACTAAAAAAGTCATTTCGCAAGCAAGCGATGAAATACCATCCTGATCGAAACAAGGATGATACTGAAGAAGCCGAAAAGAAGTTTAAGGAATCCAAGGAAGCCTATGAAGTACTAAGTGATCCGCAAAAGCGAGCGGCCTACGACCAGTTCGGGCACGCGGGTGTTGAAGGTGGTGCCGGCGGCGGCTTTGGCGGTGGTGGTGTCGATTTTAGCGATGTGTTTGGCGATGTGTTTGGCGAAATTTTTGGTGGCGGAAGACGGCAACGTTCAGGACCGAGAGTCTATCGAGGCAGTGATTTACGTTATAACCTTGAGCTAAAACTGGAAGAAGCGGTTGCCGGTACGACGGTAAAGATCAGAATCCCAACCCTCGAAGAATGCGTGACTTGTCATGGCTCGGGTGCGAGTAAAGGGTCGAGCAAGCAAAATTGTGGAACCTGCGGCGGCAAAGGTCAGGTTAGAATGGAGCAGGGGTTTTTCTCGATACAACAGACTTGCCCTGACTGCCAGGGTGCGGGACAGGTTATAAAAGATCCCTGTCTAGATTGCCATGGGGTTGGTCGCAAAGAAACCAGAAAAACATTATCGGTAAAAGTCCCGGCCGGGGTCGATAACGGCGACAGAATTCGTCTGGCAAACGAAGGCGAAACCGGTGTTAATGGTGGACCTTCTGGTGATTTGTTTGTGCATATTGTGGTAAAGGAACACCGCATATTCGAGCGTCAGGAAAATGATTTGTTTTGTGAAGTACCCGCCAGTTTTGCAACAGCTACCTTAGGCGGAGAAATTGATGTGCCGATTATCGATGGCAAAGCGGTGCTTAAAATTCCTCAAGAAACACAAAGCGGCAAAATGTTTCGACTAAGGGGCAAAGGTGTAACGCCAGTAAGAGGCGGCGCGACCGGTGATTTATATTGCAAAATTATGATCGAGACACCGGTTAAGCTAAGCGCGGAACAAAAAGACTTGTTAAAGAAATTTCATCATTCGCTGGAAAAAGGCGGTAAAAGACATAGCCCCAAAGCCACCTCCTGGTTGGATGGGGTCAAAAGCTTTTTTGAAGGCTTGAAATTCTAAAGCCGCGTTAGATCACCCTTATGAACAAGATGAGACGTTTACATTTTTGGACAGGATTGTCAGGCGTCATTATTTTTCTACTCACAGGTCAATTATGGATCATGTGTATGATCATTTGCAGGGTATGCCAAATGAGACAAGGATGCTGTTTAGGTCAGCGCACATATATTATTTGTTGTCATCGATAATCAATTTAGTATTGGGTATCTATTTATTTCGGCTTCAGAAAAAACACCGGGTAGTATTGCAATTTATTGCATCTATTCTTTTTCTGGTTGCGCCTCTTTTTTTGTTGGCTGGGTTTTTTATTGAACCCCATATGCTGAACCTATCGAGACCTTATAGCAGTGTTGGTCTTTACGCGCTTTTTGCTTCAGCGGTCGTCTTTTTATATTTAGGTTTTACAGGAAGATAGGACTATGCATTATGTAGGTTCACCGTTGACATGTTTTAGTTTTTGTGTGAGTTGGTCTAATGACAGTGGCTTGCTAAACAGAAACCCCTGGAAATAATCACATCCAGCGTTTATCAGCGAATCCAGTTGCTCGTCACTTTCTACACCTTCTGCTATTACTTTTAGTCCAAGCGCGCTACCCATTGCAACCACTGCATTAGTAATGGCTGCATCCCCTGGTAAATCGTCTATAAGTGATTTATCAATTTTAAGCGATTGAACGGGTAGATTTTTTAAGTCGCTTAATGATGAATATCCCGTACCAAAATCGTCAATCGATAATTTGATTCCCATTTGATTTACTTTGAGCAATAAATTTTTATTGTGACTGAATTCTTTAAGCATCGTGCTTTCAGTGATTTCGAATTCCAATCTGGATGGGTCAAAGCCCGTGCTGGTCAAAATTGATGAGAGTGAGTTGATAAAAATATCTTTTAACTGAAAACGGGAGAGATTAACTGATATTTTTAATTCTGGAAAGTGGTCAATAAATTTGCTAGCCTGAATACAAGTATTTTCTAATACCCAAAGACCAATAGTGATGATCAAGCCAGACTCTTCTGCCAACTTTATAAAGAGATCCGGTGGGACTATACCGAATTTGGGGCTGTTCCAGCGTAACAATGCTTCGATACTGACTATGTTTTTATTGCTATCGTATAAAGGTTGATATTCAATAAACAACTCGTTTTTGGCGATGGATTGCCTTAAGCAAGTTTCCATCTCCATGCGGGTTTTAAGTGTTTTAGTCAGATTTTTAGTATAAAAACAGAACTGATCTTTACCCAGTTTTTTTGCTCTATACATCGCAGTATCGGCGCACTTGATTAGCGATTGAATCGTTTCGCCATCTGCCGGTGCCAACGCTATCCCAATGCTGGCTGAACTATAATAGTCATTACCATCCACATGATATAATTTTGATAAATTAATCAGTATTCGCTGCGCTGTTTTTCGAAGATCATCTACCCCTTTGTATGCGTACATAATAGTAAATTCATCACCACCCACCCTGGCGACAACATCAGTGTCTCGCATACAGTTCGTTAATCGATTTGCGACTTGAATTAAAAATTTATCACCAGCCGCATGTCCACGTGCATCATTAATTGTTTTAAAGTTATCCAGATCAATAAAGAGTATGGCTATGGGCGAGTTCAGAGTACAGTTTTTTTCCAGCGTATCTTTTAATATTTTTTCAAAAGCGAATCGATTTGGTAGCTTTGTTAAGGTATCGTGATGTGCTAAAAATAACAGTTTTTTTTCGGACTCTTTTAAAAGACTAATATCGGACAACACAGCAACATATTGGCAAGGGTAGCCTCGTTTGTCGTTGACGACACTGATGTTAAGTAACGCGGGGAACGATTGTCCAGACTTTTTACGCGCCTCAATTTCGCCACGCCATGTGCCTTTTTTCTGTAAACATGCCTTAACAGTTCGAATCAAAAATTCTTCCATGACCAGTGCTTCGAAAATATTAAATTTTTGTGTGTCGGTAACATCAAACCCGGATATCGTATGATAAGCTTTGTTGCTCCTAAAAACAGTACCGTGAATATCTGATACAAGTATTGCCTCTGAAGTATTATTAAAAGCCGTATTGGAGTGGCTCATTATCTCATCGTTTATTGATCGTTCTATTGCTATCCCGGCTAAGTGCGCAGAGATTTTTAACAATTGCTGGTGTAACTGACTCGGCGCACGTTTCTCGAAACTACTAATCGCAAAAGAACCTGTCACTTTGCCATGAACAAAAATAGGGAAGGACCAGCAGGCACCAATTTTGAATTTCTTAGCGATATGCCGTACTTTATGCCACCGGCTATCGACTAAAACATCACGAATGAATGCCGGTTTTCCCAATAGCACAGCATTACTACAGGAACCCATACCTTCTCCGGGTACGGTTCCGTCTAATATTTTGATTGCCTCTTCGGGAAGATTGGGGGCAGAAACAACGGTTATGTAGGTTCGGCTGTAGTCATATATCATGACCGAGGCAACACATTTACTCACCACTTGTTCTGAAAGGTGGCAAAGCTGGTTCAGAACCTGGTCTCGTGGACAAGAAGTTGCAATAGATTCAAGAATTTCTGCTTGCAGTGCCAGTAATCCTAGTGTCTCAGTTCCGTTGATCTCGTCTATTTGCATATTCTTCCTTAAAATATTAGGACATTTAGTTGAAGTATATATAGCAAGTCTCTTTGTATAATCCTAGTTTTAAATAGGATAAAATCAACAAATGTTAACTTGTTAATTGATCAGTGTCCCACTTTACTAAAATGAGCGGGTAGCCCGGACTTCGCGAAGCGAATGCCGGGGAAAAGGAAATAATTTAAACTTCAATTAAAACAACTGTAAGGTTAAGGCAATTGATGTCTAACTAAGACGTGGAAGAATAGGATGTTCGTTCCCCGGCGTTCGCTTCGCGAAGTCCGGGCTACATGTTAGAATGTTGTTATAATTCAGATTTTGCTAATTAAACGAAGAGAATAGACAAATGACAAGAGTTGCTATTGCCGGCGCTGCTGGTCGAATGGGTCGTACATTGATTGAGGCGGTTTGTGCGCATGATGATATGGAGGTTAGTGTTGCCATCGAACGCCCAGAGAGCGCCTTTATCGGGATCGATTCGGGGCAATTATCTGGTACCAGTGAAATAGGTGTTATTATTACCGATGACATTATTAAAAAAATCGATGACTTTGATGTCATGATTGATTTTACTTCGCCACAAGCGACATTGGCTCATTTGCAAGTATGTAAGGATTATAAAAAGAAAATTGTTATTGGCACCACAGGCCTGACTGAATCACAAATCAGTACCATTCACACGGCAGCGAATCAAACCGCTGTGGTTTTTGCGGCGAATATGAGTGTTGGTGTTAATCTTTGCTTAAAGTTGTTGAAAATTGCCGCAGAAACGCTCGGAGATTCCGTTGATATTGAAATTATTGAGGCCCATCATCGACATAAGGTCGATGCCCCCTCTGGCACAGCATTGCGTATGGGGGAAGTGGTTGCCGATGCGCTGGGCCGTGACCTTAAAAAATGTGCTGTTTATGGCAGGCAGGGCCAGACGGGTGAGCGAGATCGCAAGACGATTGGATTTGAAACGATACGGGCCGGTGATATTGTTGGCGAACATACGGTGATGTTTGTCGATATTGGCGAAAGAATTGAAATTACCCATAAAGCATCGAGTCGAATGACCTTTGCCAAGGGGGCTGTCCGGGCGGCGGCCTGGGTGATGGCACATCAAACTGGACTATTTGATATGCAGGATGTTCTCGATTTATAAATAAATGGCAATTTTTGCTGTTAAGTACTTTTCTCTCATTTGATGATCAAGTAGAATGGCATCTCAATAATTGGTGCAAATTTTCAATGGCGGGATTGTCGTTAAGATAGTCCCGCTTTTGTATACCTGCAAAGTACATTTATTGAACCAGATTGGGAGAGTGTTTTGCCAAAACCAGCGATTTTCGCACTTGCCGACTCGAGTGTCTTTGAGGGCTATTCTATTGGCATTGACGGTCAATCTACCGGCGAAGTGGTTTTTAACACAGCCATGACCGGTTATCAGGAAATACTGACCGATCCTTCCTATAGTGGCCAGATTATTACCTTAACCTATCCGCATATTGGTAATACCGGAACCAATACCGAAGACGAAGAAGCATCATCAATTTTTGCCAAAGGCCTTATAGTCAGAGACATTGTTCCCTGTACCAGTAGCTGGCGTAATCAATTGGATTTACCTGACTATTTGCAAAAAAACAAAGTCATTGGCATTGCCGGTATTGATACGCGTCGTTTGACTCGAATTTTGCGGACCAAAGGTGCTCAGGGTGGCTGTATTATGGCGGGTGAAAATGCCAGTAAAGACCAAGCCATCGAATACGCCAAGTCTTTTGCTGGTTTACAAGGCGCTGACCTGGCAAAAGAGGTTTCAACGCAAAGTGTTTATGAGTGGAATACCGGCACTTGGGATTTGGAAACCGGTTTACCCGAGCCATCAACAAATCTAAAATATCATGTGGTTGCTTACGATTTCGGCATTAAGCGCAATATATTGAGAATGCTGGTAGATCGTGGCTGTCATATTACGGTCGTGCCTGCGCAAACCAGCGCAGACGTGGTGTTGGGACTGCAAGCTGATGGTGTGTTTTTATCGAATGGTCCTGGTGACCCTGAGCCGTGCGATTATGCTGTTCGAGCCATTAAAGCAATAGTGGATAGCGGCATGCCCGTGTTTGGAATTTGCCTTGGACATCAATTACTGGCGCTTGCCAGCGGTGCAAAAACCCGAAAAATGAAGTTTGGTCACCATGGTGCCAATCACCCGGTACAAGATCTGAATACCCAACAAGTACTTATTACCAGTCAGAACCATGGTTTTGCGGTTGACGAGGAAACCTTGCCGGATAATCTTGTGCCGACGCACCGATCGTTATTTGATTCGAGTTTGCAAGGAATCGAACATACTGATAAACCGGTCTTTAGTTTTCAGGGACACCCTGAGGCTAGTCCAGGACCGCATGATGTCGGTGGTTTGTTTGATAAGTTTTTAAATTATATAGAGTCGTCTAAAAAAACCTGATGCCTAAACGAAACGATATTAACAGCGTATTGATACTGGGGGCTGGTCCGATTGTGATTGGACAAGCTTGTGAGTTTGACTATTCCGGAGCCCAGGCTTGCAAGGCACTAAAAGAGGAAGGTCTTAGAGTCATATTGGTTAACTCAAATCCGGCAACCATCATGACCGATCCGGATTCTGCCGATTCAATTTATATCGAACCGGTACGCTGGCAAACGGTTGAACGTATTATTGCCAGTGAACGACCGGATGTGTTATTGCCGACGATGGGTGGACAAACCGCTTTAAATTGCGCGCTGGACCTGGCCCGCGAAGGGGTATTGGAAAAATATAACGTTGAGATGGTTGGTGCTAACCGCGATGCGATCGACAAAGCAGAAGATCGCGATCAATTCAGAAAAGCGATGCAGAAAATCGGGCTGGATATGCCGCGCGCAGCGATTGCCCATAGTTTGGAAGAGGCTACGCAAGTACAGGCACAAGTCGGTTTTCCAACCGTTATTCGTCCTTCTTTTACCATGGGAGGAAGCGGCGGCGGCATTGCTTATAATCGTGAAGAATTTTTGGAGATTTGTGAGCGCGGTCTGGATCTGTCACCTACTAATGAATTGCTGATTGAAGAGTCGATCGTTGGTTGGAAAGAATTTGAGATGGAAGTGGTACGTGACCATAAAGACAATTGTATCATTATCTGTTCTATCGAAAATCTTGATCCAATGGGGGTTCATACCGGTGATTCAATTACTGTGGCACCAGCACAGACGCTAACGGACAAAGAATACCAGATCATGCGTAATGCCTCCGTTGCGGTGTTACGCGAGATTGGTGTCGATACCGGTGGCTCCAATGTGCAGTTTGCTATCAATCCGGAAAATGGCCGTATGATCATTATTGAAATGAATCCACGGGTTTCAAGATCATCCGCCCTAGCATCAAAAGCAACCGGTTTTCCGATTGCCAAGGTGGCCGCAAAATTAGCGATAGGTTATACGCTTGATGAACTGGAGAACGAAATTACCGGGGGTGCGACCCCAGCTTCATTCGAGCCATCGATTGACTATGTGGTTACCAAAATACCTAGATTTACTTTTGAAAAATTTCCGCAAGCCAACACCAAGCTAACCACGCAAATGAAATCCGTTGGCGAAGTGATGGCGATCGGAAGGACGTTTCAAGAGTCACTGCAAAAAGCCATACGCGGACTTGAAATCGGCTCCGATGGTTTTGATTCTCAACTAGTGATTGACAGTAAGGATCCCGAAACCAGTGTCAAACAGGCGTTGGCGTTTCCCGAAGCACAAAGATTATGGCATTTAGGGGACGCGTTCCGCATTGGGATGAGTATCGATCAGGTTTTTGATCTGACTATGATTGATCGCTGGTTTCTCGCCCAAATAGCACAATTAATTGAAATTGAAGCCGAGGTCAGCTTGCAGGGGTTAGCGTCTATTGAACGGCCGCGAATGTTTTTCTTAAAACAAAAAGGATTTTCTGATGCCCGGCTGGCAAGTCTTACTAAGTCTAGTGAAGCTGACTTCAGGCAAAAGCGCCATGCGTTAGGCGTGCGTCCGGTGTTTAAAAGAGTTGATACTTGTGCCGCCGAGTTTGCCACCAACACGGCTTATCTGTATTCCACCTATGAGCAGGAATGCGAAGCAGCACCGACCGATGCTAAAAAAATAATGGTGTTGGGTGGTGGTCCAAACCGGATTGGTCAGGGTATCGAATTTGATTATTGTTGTGTACACGCGGCATTTGCCATGCGTGAAGAAGGTTATGAGACCATTATGGTTAATTGTAACCCGGAAACAGTATCGACAGACTATGATACCTCGGATCGTTTATACTTTGAGTCGCTCACATTGGAAGATGTGCTGGAAGTCATTCATGTAGAAAAACCAAGCGGCATTATCGTTCAATACGGTGGTCAAACACCCTTAAAGTTAGCCCGCGCGCTCGAAGCCGAAGGCGCTCCTATTATTGGCACCAGCCCAGACAGTATTGATCTTGCTGAAGACAGAGAAAGATTTCAGCAAATGGTAGAAAAACTGAATTTGTTACAACCGCCCAACCGTATTGCCAGAACGGCTTCCGAGGCCACTCAATTGGCACAGGAAATCGATTATCCACTGGTGGTCAGACCTTCCTATGTTTTAGGTGGCCGGGCAATGGAGATTGTCTTTAACGACGAAGAACTGTCACGCTATATGCGTGATGCGATCAATGTCTCCAATGAATCCCCGGTTTTACTCGATCATTTTTTAAATGATGCGGTAGAAGTCGATGTCGATGCGATTTGCGACGGCAAGGACGTTTTGATTGGTGGGATTATGGAGCATATTGAAGAAGCGGGCGTCCACTCAGGGGACTCTGCCTGTTCACTGCCACCTTATTCACTGTCGAAAGAGATTACCGATCGTTTGCGTGTGCAGGTAAGAACGATGGCATTGGAACTGGGTGTCGTTGGATTAATGAATACCCAGTTTGCCATTCAAAATGATAAAATTTATATACTCGAAGTTAATCCCAGAGCGTCAAGAACGGTACCCTTTGTCTCTAAAGCGATCGGTTTACCGCTGGCAAAAATTGCGGCACGGTGTATGGTGGGGATTTCGTTAGCCACTCAGGGAATCACAAAAGAGCGTATTCCTGCCTATTTTTCTGTGAAGGAAGCCGTGTTTCCGTTTATTAAATTTCCAGGTGTGGATTCAATACTCGGTCCGGAGATGAAGTCGACTGGCGAAGTCATGGGAATAGGTAAGTCTTTTGGTGAGGCTTTCGCAAAAGCACAGCTGGGTGCCGGTATCAATATGCCCGTTAATGGATGTGCCTTATTGAGTGTAAAAGACCAAGATAAGGACGGAGCAGTGCAAGTTGCCAATAGTTTGCATCAACATGGCTTCAAGCTTATCGCCACACGGGGAACCGCCAATACCATTATCGCTGCCGGCATTGAATGTGAGCTGGTCAATAAAGTGATAGAAGGTCGGCCGCATATTGTCGATCGTATCAAAAATGATGAAATAGATCTGATTATTAACACAACCGAAGGCAAGCTGGCCATCGTCGATTCCTATTCGATTCGAAGAGAGGCATTAAATCATGGCGTGACCTATACTACTACTTTAGCCGGTGCCAAAGCCATGTGCATGGTACTCAATGAAACTGGCGCTTTAAATATTAATCGATTGCAGGATTTACATAAGCAATATGAGCAGGAGTCAACAGCATGAGTAAGGTACCCATTACAGCGATCGGGGCAGAAAAGCTCGAAATCGAATTAAGAGAACTAAAAAATACCGCCAGACCCAAGGTGATTAAAGCCATTGCGGCCGCGCGCGAGCACGGTGATTTAAAAGAAAATGCGGAATACCATGCGGCCCGGGAACAGCAAAGTTTTATCGAAGGACGTATCGCCGAAATTGAAGGCAAGCTTTCACATGCGCAGGTTATCGATGTGAG
>QILK01000260.1 GCA_003233345.1 Gammaproteobacteria bacterium
AAGTCGTTTTGTTTTAATAGACTATCAAAATCGTATAGTTTTTGATCGAGCAAGTGCGATGGTACAACAGTTTGCAGTGCTGTAAATATACTGGCGCTGCGCCCAGGATATTGCTCTTCCCATGCGGACAACATTTTTTTGATGATTTTACGTTGCGCATTCTCCTGAGAGCCACACAAATTGCAGGGAATGATCGGGAACTCCATTGCCCTTGAATAACGGGCAATATCATTTTCAACACAATAAGCGAGTGGGCGAATGACGATGTTATTGCCGTCATCCGATCGCAGTTTTGCCGGCATGCTTTTTAGTCGGCCACCAAAAAACAAATTTAAAAAAAAGGTTTCCAGGATGTCATCACGGTGGTGCCCGAGTGCAATTTTATTAGCGCCGAGTTCTTGCGCGGTGCGGTAAATGATGCCGCGTCTTAACCGGGAACACAGTGAGCAGGCGGTTTTATTTTCCGGTATTTTTTCTTTAACAATAGAATAAGTATCTTCAGTGACTATCTTGTAGTTAACACCCAGTTCGTTGAGATAATTCGGCAGCGTATCGGCTGGGAAACCAGGTTGCTTCTGATCCAAATTCATGGCGATTAAGTCAAATTTAATCGGCGCACGCTTTTTTAGCAGCCCTAACAGTTTTAATAGCGTGTAGGAATCTTTGCCGCCGCTAATGCAAACCAAAACGACATCAGTGTCGTTTATCATATCGAAGTCGCTGATCGCTTGCCCAGTCTGCCTAAGAAGACGCTTTTCCAGTCGATTCGTATTGGTGGATACCTTATTATGTGTAGTCATAGAGTAATGTCTTATTATCTAAAATTGGTTGTTTATTGTTCAGGGGCTAGTTTGCCTTAAATGACGGTCAAAACCAAGGCATGATTATAAGCATACAATAAATTTAACTAATTAGGAGTGAGGAACATGGATTTATTGGGAACGATAGGCACAGGTACTATTTTTGCGCTAGTACTGGTGGTATTAGCCATTATTATCGTCATGAAAGCGGTGCGCGCAGTACCACAAGGTGATAACTATACGGTTGAGCGTTTTGGAAAATATATAAAAACCTTAACACCCGGATTACATTTTTTAGTGCCAGTGATTGAATCAGTTGGCCGTAAAATTAATATGATGGAGCGGGTACTAAACGTACCTTCGCAGGAAGTGATCACCAAAGATAACGCCATGGTGACGGTTGATGGCGTGGTTTTCTACCAGGTTTTGGATGCGTTTGCGGCGTCGTATAAAGTTAATAATCTTGAATATGCGATATTAAACCTGACCATGACCAATATTCGTACGGTGATGGGTTCGATGGATCTGGATCAGCTGTTATCACAACGCGATACCATTAATGCGCAGTTACTGCATGTTGTAGACGATGCAACAACCCCTTGGGGCGTTAAGGTAACGCGTATTGAAATCAAGGATATCACGCCACCACGTGATTTGGTTGATTCGATGGCACGGCAAATGAAAGCGGAACGTCTTAAGAGAGCCGCAATCCTGGAAGCAGAAGGCGAGCGTCAGTCAGAAATTTTGCGTGCTGAAGGTGCTAAACAGAGTCAAATATTGCAGGCAGAAGGTGAAAAAGAAGCGGCGTTTCGTGAAGCCGAAGCGCGTGAACGTTTAGCGGAAGCGGAAGCCAAGGCGACCGAGGTGGTTTCTGCTGCGATTGCCTCGGGAGATGTCAATGCTATCAATTATTTTGTTGCTACCAAGTATATTGAGGCGCTAAAAGAAATCGCCTCAGCACCGAACGAGAAGCTGGTATTGATGCCACTTGAAGCATCCAGTGTGATCGGGTCTATTGCCGGCATCGGTGAATTGGCGAAAAATGTATTTGGTGAAAAGGCTTAGTTAGCAAGGAGTTAACATTTTGCACATTACTTATTGGTATTGGTTAATCTTATCGGCGGGGTTGATTATTCTCGAGTTGGTCGCACCTGCCGAATTTTTTCTATGGATTGGTATCGCGGCCGCTGTCAATGCCCTCGTGGTGTGGTTATTTCCACAGCTTTCCTGGATGGCACAGCTGGTTAGCTTTTCGGTATTAGCCATACTCAGTCTGTATTTATGGCATAAATTGTATAAAAATCCGAAAAAACACGTGCAGCCTATTATTGACCATCGTGGTGCCCAGTATATTGGCCGAACCTTTACACTAAAAGAGCCTATTGTTGATGGTATAGGGAAGATAAAAGTAGATGATACCGTTTGGCGTGTGATGGGCGATGATTGTGAAACTGGCAGTAAGATAGAAATAACCGGTATTAGCGGAGTAAACTTAACGGTGGCGAAGGTAGAATAATTTTATTTAAGTTGCTCAGGAGTAATTTACCATTGAAATAAGACCCTATAGCGACTATACCGTCATAGGGTTTTTTTATCGCGACGTAATCTAAATTCACTCACCGAAAAAATAGTGTAAAATTCGAGTTCTTTATTAAGTTGTGATATGTAAATAAACATGGATACAAGCAGAGTTGATCAATTCAGGCAGCTTCTCGAAAAGCGAATACTAACGCTGGACGGTGCGATGGGTTCGCTGATTCAGGAATACAAGCTCAAAGAAGAAGATTTTTGTGGGCAAAGATTCAAGGATCATCCGATCGAACTTAAGGGCAATAACGAATTACTTAGCCTCAATCGACCGGATATCATTAAAAATATTCATTTGGCTTATATCGATGCTGGTTGCGATATTATCGAAACCAATACCTTTAACGCTACCTCCGTTTCCCAGGCCGAATACCAGTTGTCTGATCTGGTTTATGAAATAAATTATGAGTCAGCTAAAATTGCCCGTGAAGCTGCAGACAGTGTGGCTTCACAACGGCAGATTTTTGTCGCCGGTTCGTTAGGGCCCACATCTAAAACGGCTTCGTTTAATCCAGACGTTAACCATCCAGGTGATCGGCCAGTCACATTTGATGAACTGGTTGAAACCTATCTGATCGCTGTCGATGGCCTGATTACCGGTGGCGCTGATATTTTATTGGTTGAAACGATTACCGATACACTCAATGCAAAAGCGGCAAATTTTGCGATTCAGGAATATTTTCTAAAAACGGGTATTGAATATCCTCTCATCATCTCAATGACGGTGACCGATGAGGGTGGTGGCAATATTTCCGGACAGGATCGGGAAGCATTCTGGCATTCGATGCGTCATGCAAATCCGGTCTGTGTGGGACTGAATTGTGCTTTTGGCCCAGACAAGTTACGTCCCTTTGTTAAAGAGATGTCATCTTTCGCTGATGTTGGTATCAGCGTTCATCCTAACGCCGGGTTGCCAAACGCTTTTGGTGAATATGATTTAAGCCCGGATGAAATGGCAGCGCATATATTGGAATGGGCGCAAAGTGGATACGTTAATATTGTCGGTGGCTGTTGTGGTAGTACGCCGACACATATTAAAGCCATTGTCGAGGCCATGAAAACCTGTGTTCCAAGAAAAATACCCAGCATTGCACCGGCTTGTCGTTTGAGTGGCCAAGCCGCATTTACTATCAACCCTGATAGTCTTTTTGTGAATGTTGGTGAAAGAACCAATGTCACTGGCTCTGCAAAATTTAAGCGGCTTATTCTCGACGGTGGCTATGAGGAGGCGATCGAAGTCGCCCGCGAGCAGGTAGAAAACGGGGCACAGATAGTCGATATTAATATGGACGAAGGCATGCTCGATGGTCATCAAGCGATGGTGACTTTTGTAAATTTGTGTGTCGCCGAACCCGATATAGCCCGTGTACCCTTTATGATTGATTCATCGAAATGGTCGATTATTGAAGCCGGATTGAAGTGCCTTCCTGGAAAAGGCATCGTTAACTCGATCAGTATGAAAGAGGGCGAAGAAAAATTTCTGCAACAGGCAAGATTAGTCAGACGCTATGGTGCGGCTGCAGTTGTTATGGCATTTGATGAAAAAGGCCAGGCAGATTCGTACGCGCGAAGAGTTGAAATTTGTCAGCGTGCGTATAATTTGTTGACAGAAAAAATTGGATTTCCACCGGAAGATATTATATTTGATCCTAATATCTTTGCAGTTGCGACCGGAATAGAAGAGCATAATCGATACGGCCTTGATTTTATCGAGGCGACGCGCTGGATTAAATCAAATTTAAAAAACGTACTGATATCGGGTGGTGTGTCAAACGTATCCTTTTCGTTTCGCGGTAATAACCAGGTACGCGAGGCGATACACGCGGTGTTTTTATATCATGCCATTCAGTCGGGAATGGACATGGGTATTGTCAATGCCGGGCAGCTGGCTGTCTATGACGATTTACCTGCTGAGTTAAAAAACGCTGTAGAAGATGTCATATTAAATCGTGTTGATGATGCAACCGACAAATTGCTCGATGTAGCAGAAAAATATAAGGGTGGGTCTAGTAAAAAGGAAAAAACAGACAATTTACAATGGCGGGAACTGTCTCCGGTCAAGCGTTTGGAGCATGCGCTGGTAAAAGGTATCGATGCTTTTATTGTTGAAGATACCGAAGCAGTTAGAGCAAATTCCGAATCCCCGGTCAAGGTCATCGAAGGGCCGTTAATGGACGGCATGAATGTGGTTGGCGATTTATTTGGATCGGGTAAAATGTTTTTACCCCAAGTTGTTAAAAGTGCCCGGGTGATGAAGAAAGCCGTCGCTTATCTGATCCCCTATATCGAAGAAGAAAAACAAGGCGTTTTTACTAGCAATGGTAAAATCGTACTGGCGACTGTCAAAGGTGACGTACATGATATTGGCAAAAATATTGTTGGCGTTATTCTGCAATGTAATAATTTCGAAGTCATTGATCTCGGGGTTATGGTGCCAGCGAATAAAATTTTGGAGGCGGCCAAAAATGAATCTGCGGATATGATTGGTTTGAGTGGATTAATTACCCCATCACTTGAAGAAATGGCTCATTTTGGGAAAGAGATGCAACGCTTGAATTTCTCGATACCGTTGTTGATTGGTGGGGCAACCACTTCAAAAGCCCATACGGCGGTTAAAATACAACCCGAATATAAAAATAACATAACGGTTTGGGTAAAGGATGCTTCCCGCGCCGTCGGTGTTGTTCAAAAACTTATTAGTAAAGAATCTAGGGAAATTTACAGAAATGAAATTGACCAGGAATATGAATTGGTCCGGCAGCGACACCATGATAAGCAGCGGAAAATAAAATGGCTGGATATAGAAGCCGCTGACAAAAATCGCTTTCCGTGTCAATGGCAAAACTATCAGGCTGCTGTGCCAAATAGGCTAGGGGTACAAGTGCTGGATAACTATTCGTTAGCCGAGTTGCGCGAGTATATCGATTGGACGCCGTTCTTTCATTCATGGGAGTTAAGAGGAAGCTACCCAAAAATTTTGAGTGACGCGGAAAAAGGCGAGACTGCGAGAGAGCTGTT
Organism: Gammaproteobacteria bacterium; assembly: GCA_003233345.1. Lineage (GTDB taxonomy): Bacteria > Pseudomonadota > Gammaproteobacteria > SZUA-21 > SZUA-21 > SZUA-21. Next base: position 5,406 of record QILK01000260.1, read on the forward strand.
TGAACAGGCGCAAAAATTGTTAGATAAAATTATATCAGGTAAATTGTTAACGGCAAAGGCGGTTATCGGTTTGTTCCCAGCGAATCAGGTTGAATCAAACGGGATAGAGATATACCATCCGCAAAATTCGACAGAACGGTTAATGACACTGCATCATTTACGTCAGCAAGTGCAAAAACCGGCAGGGCGTTTTAATCGCAGTTTAAGTGACTTTGTTGCACCAAAGGAAAATGGGAAACAGGACTATATCGGAGCCTTTGCTGTCACAACGGGTATTGGCATCGAAAAATTAATCGCTGAATATGAAGACAAGCATGAAATCGATAATGTGATTATGGTGAAAGCGTTGGCTGACCGGTTGGCCGAGGCATTTGCAGAACGATTGCATGAGCGGGTGCGAAAAGAATTTTGGGGTTATGGACAAAAAGAGAAAATAAATAATGACGCTCTGATAAGAGAAGAATATCAGGGTATTCGACCCGCCCCTGGTTATCCGGCGTGCCCGGATCATACTGAAAAAGCATTATTATGGAAGTTGCTGGATGTCGAAAATAATACCGGTATCACTATTACCGAGAGTTATGCGATGATGCCTGCTGCATCCGTCAGCGGATGGTATATTGCCCATCCGGATGCCAGGTATTTTTCTGTTGGCAAGATTAACAAAGATCAAGTTGAGCAGTATGCGCTAGCAAAAGGGATTGCAATGTCAGAAATGGAAAGGTGGCTAGCACCGAATCTAGGGTATGAACCTAGCGACTAATTAGGCCAGGATCATACACTTGAATTTATAATAACCGTGAAAAAATATGAATACTTATTCACGGTTTGAGTGGATCATGTGACTATGTATTGACGCCACTGTCTTGCGTGACATTTTGTCCATTATCACTAAAATGATGACCACCACCGCCATGTTCACGGCAACCAGTAAAAGAGATGCCGACACCAACGATAAGTAGTAGTGCTAAAACTCGTTTCATTATTGTGCTCCTGATAATTAATTGTTGCAAAATAGACATTACTAGGACAGTTTATACAAATCAAACTGAACCATTCCTGAACACTCAAAGTAAATGATTAAGTAAACAGAGAATATTTTTTTAATGGATCGATTATACACCACAATGTCTAGTAATATATCATTAGTTTAAGATGAAGCCGGTGAATGCTAGTTGTAATACTCTTCTGTATGGGATATAAATAGGCGTAATGCTTAATTAACAATAGTTATATTAAGGAATTAACTTAATCTGACATGACTAGGAAAAAATAAAATAAAGTAAAAAAGAAAGGGGACGAATATGCAAAGCGATAGTGATACGAAGGTAAGTATCAGAAAATTTCTGCAGATAAAGGATCTAGAAGTACTGGACGATGTTTATAAAAAATTGGGAAAGCTTGCACAGGAAGATATTGCCTATGTTAATAAAATTCTTAGCCAGTGGGATGACCAGCAGGCTTTAGCAAACCTATTGTTTTATCCGGATCTGATAACCGTCAATTTACGCGAAGAAGTTATTCTAAGGGCATTGACTGACGAAAACATGCCTTATGTTATGCTTGCAGCAGTAGTGGGATTGGAAACTTTAGGTGCCAAGGGGTTGAGCGCCGATTGGAAAGAGACGATGGTCGACCGGCTGGTTGAATTAATCAGGTCAAATTCAGATGTTATTTCAGCACGTGCGTCGGTCACTATTTGGGAATATCTTGATGACAATAACTATGCTAAATTTCTTCATCTTTATCCTGTTAAGGATAAACTGGTAGACAAGAATATAATGGCGTTTACGTTAATCAAGTTTGATGATGTCACCCGACGAATATTCAAAAAAAATCTAAAAAAAATCTCATTAAAATGGCGGCGACGAAGAAGATTTTTAAAGCGGTTTAAAAAATTCAAGCAACAAAAAAAAGGCGGTGATTGGGTTTTTATGCAAGCACCATTATATGAAAATCTACCTAATCTTAAAGATGTGGATCAGGCGCTGACTTGTTTTGAGCCGGGAGAATCCAGCGCAAATTGAAACCAGGCAACTATCTAAGGTGCGATGGAATATTGCCGTCAAGTTGTCGTTATTAGGGTAAGGTGAAATAAAATGTTGCCCCCCTGTTTTCTTTGGCATCACACCAAACTTCACCGCCATGGCGTTGGATAACACGTTGGACAGTTGCCAAGCCTATACCCGTACCTTCAAACTCTTCTTTGGAATGCAAACGCTGGAATGGCTTAAATAATTTATTGACATAGTGCATATCGAATCCAGCACCATTGTCTTTAATATAAAATATAGATTTTTTATTTTTTGTTTTTGAGGCAAAAATAATTTTTGCCTTGTGCTTTTTCCCGGTATATTTCCACGCATTGCGTATTAGATTTTCCAGTGCAACGCAAATTAGACGCGAGTCACCATTGACCTGCAGGTCCGATTCAATTTTAAACTCGACGATTCGGTCTGGCTCGGCGGTTGTTAGCGAATGAAATATTTGTTGCCCAATTTCACTCATATTGACACTGCTTGGTTTAAATTCCGAGCGTGATATTTTTGCCAGGCCTAATATGTCATCGATTAGCTCAGACATATAGATTGAAGCGGCTACCACGCGATCAAGATATGTTTTGGTATCAGCGGCCATTGATGAGTCTGATTCGTCAATTAATAGTTGACTGAAGCTCGTTATGGAGCGCAGTGGCGAGCGTAAATCGTGGGCGATAGAATAGCTAAATGCTTCAAGTTCCTTATTGGCATTTTCCAGGGCCAGGGTTCGTTTATTGATCAGGTGTTCCAGGTGATCTCGGTGAGTTTGTAACTCTTTTGTTACATTTTTCATGTCTGTCAGGTCATGCATATCGACGACAACCCCGGATATTTCTTTGTGCTCTGAGTAATAGGGGTGGTAACTGACGTCAAGAAAACGATTGCCGGCATTGGGTAAGTTAATCCAATATTGCCGCCTTATCGATTTCCCGGCGAGACATTTTTTTATATCGAGTAATATATTTTTTTTATAAAATTTATCGGTATAGAGTTGGCAGATCGGTTTCCCGATAATTTCTTTTGCCTGTTTTCCAAATGCTGTCAAGTGGGCTTCGTTAATGGCCTTGACGATAGTATTTTTATCGATAAAGGCCATTAAATCGCGGCTGGCGCCAACGATCTTTTCAAATTGTCGTAAACGTTCTTGAGCTTGCACTTGTTCGGTAACATCAATTCCGATCGCGCAGATATTATAAGGCTTGCCGGCATCATTAAGAAGCGGAAAGCGTATACATAAATATTCATGTGGATTGCCATCACGATGAATCCATGTTTCCTTGTTAGTGACTGGCTTTACATTTTCAATTGCGTTTAGATTATTATTGTTTATCTGCTCAGCCATGTCGTGTGGTAGTAGTTTGTAAAGATTTTTTCCCAATAGATCATTTTGTTTAGTATTAAAAAGAATTTCAAATTGCCTGTTGACCATGGTGATATGACCGTCTAGATCAAAAGAGGCGATAAGGGCAGGCGAATGATCCATAATAGTGTATAAAAGTGACTCGGTTTTACGAAGGTCATTTTGCGTTTTTTCCGTTTGGGTAATATCTTCTGCTATGCCGAAATAATTTGTTAGTTTATTGTCGTCGTCAAAGACAGGGTAAGTTTGTAACTGTATCCATTTTGGTGTGGTGTTCGAAGTCCCAATTCTGAATTTGAAAGTCATGCCGCTATGTAAATTAAGGCAAACTTTGGTAATGCGGCTTCTGACTTGTGCTCTGTCTAACGGGTGAATCGCATCAAACCACAATGCCGAATTAGCATATAATTCGTTCCGCGACTTTCCCCAGATTTGTTCAAACGCCGGGCTCACATATTGAAATTCCGACAGGTCTGGAGACGCCATCCAGAAAACCTGATGAATATTTTCCGATAGTTTTCTGAAGCGTAACTCACTTTGCTCAAGGGCCTTGGATCTTTGCTTTACTTGGCGCCGCAGTATCCAATTAATGATAAAGGTAGAAACTGCCGCGACAAAAGCCAGCGCGAGAACCCAGATAAGCCAGGTAGGAAATTTTTGCCCCGAAGGTATTGAAAGCCAGCGTTTAACGGCGGTGTAGTAATATGAACTGGCATCTTCTTTCTCTAATACAAGATGATAATCGATCTTATGTAAAAAACGCCTGCCGATGGATTTTGGAGATGCGAAATGAATTTCCACTGGATTGAATACGATGGTCGTTGCGGCGACATCAAATGACCTCGCGTGTAACAGACTAAATAGACGGTTAACGACCGCTGCATCCGCGCGGCCATTATCTGTGGCACGTAAGGCTTCATAGTAGCTTGTTACATAGATGGGTGTATAATCTATTCCAAATTCACGCAACAGTGTTTTAAAGGCTGCCGAATGAGTATTGTGCTTAATTAAGGCAACGCGTTTGTTTTTAAGATCAAATACGGAAGTAATATTAACGACGGGATTCCGATAAACGACGCCCCAATTATTGGCAATGGCCTCGCTATTCAAGTAGAGTTTTTCCCCCAGGTTATTGTTGAAAGGCATGCCCGCTACAATATCGAGCTTTCCTTGTTTTAATAGTGTGGTAATTCGGTTCCAGTTACCGTAGACATAATGTAAGTTCCAGGATTCTGCTTTTGCTATTTGCTCGAGAATATCGAGTGCCAATCCAGATGGATGGCCATTTTTGCCTAGGGTGGTGATAGGCGGGTTGTTATAGACACCCACTTTTATCATTTGAGAAGCGATCGCCGCTGGTGAATAAATTGAGCTGGCACTAATCGCCGTTGCCAATAGTAGCGACAGGGCTAATTGCCGATAAGCGAACTTAGCCGTATATGCAATTAGATTCATTTTGTGCTAGAACTCGATTGCTCTGTTACTACAATATTAGTCTGTGCTGGTGAGCTTGCCATAGTAATAGTCAGCTTAGTCATGATTTTCTAGACTGACAACGTCAATTGCGTAACCGTTTTACAGAAAATCTGGTATAGTTAGGTCGGCATTGTGCTGCGTCACCTATGGATGAGTAAGTTTCCTGTTGTAAGATGCACGTTAAACGTTTTTTATTAGTTGTTACGCTTTCACTATTTTTGTTATTCGCTGCTGAGGTGGATGTCTGGTATCTGAAATATCTCAGTTATATCCAGTTATCGTTTACCTGGCTCGAGACATTTTTTCATGAGGTTAGTCATGGAATCGTTGCGACCCTGACCGGCGGCAGTGTTGTGTCTCTGGAATTTAAACTAAATGGCGGAGGTCGGTGCGCGTATCAGGGAGGGTGGTTAAAGCTAGTATATTTTGTTGGATATGCAGGTGCATCAGTGTGGGGAGCAGTTTTGTATTTGGGGGCAACTGCCTCGATAAAGAATGCACATCGATTGGCGATCTCCGTGTTAGTGCTTATTGTTCTTAGTGGTTTATCGTGGGTCAAATTTAGCGACCATACCAGTTGGTTTGTTTTGTTTGTTATTTCTGCAAATATAGTTTTTCCACTATGGTTTGTGCGGTTAAAATATATCCAAACTTACGTCCAGTTTTTAGGAATTTACGTATTACTCAGTTCCGCGAGATCAGCTATTTATCTGATCCAGATAAAACTTCCGGGTGATGATACGCAAATGGCGAGCGTGACCAAATTACCGGAAATATTTTGGATATTGGTATGGGTCTCTATTTCTATCGCTATTTTGTTTGCATTACTAGGCAAGGCAATACGATCATCATAAGCTTGTCGGGACAAATTGAGTAACCGATTAGATAGTTTTTCCTTGTTTATTGTAAGTATTTGATCTTACGTGTTTTAATAATATCGACTCGAATCCTCAATGCGTTGTAGAATTCCTATAAGTAAACCCAGGAAGCGATCAGTGTACGTTAAATAAAAATGGAATTAAAAAAATTACAATGTAATCATTGTGGTTATACGGCCACTACCAACAGCGACGATTCCAGTCGATGCCAATCTTGTCATGGTGAATATCAAACACTTCAGCGTTGTATTTGGTGTGCAAAATGGTCAGCAGAGAGTGATTACTGCAATCATTGTGGTGCGGTGGTAGTTGCTCCTGAGCAACTTGCATCCGCTATCGCGCTAAAAGTCGGTGGTGTAAGCAAAATGTCTTTAGCGGTAGAGCTTGATAAGCTCTCGGACGATGAACATAAAAATAATACCCAGCAATATCAGCCACATTTTGATGCCATCGATAAAATTCGGGTGATCGTAGAGAGTTGTCAGGAATACCTGGTCTCTAATCGTTATATAGAAAGCATCGAAAAACGCTTACTAAAAAAGGTGCCATTTACTGCTGCTAAGCTAGCAAGTTATAACAAATTGCCCAGTCTCGATCCCGCAAAGCTTGAACAGGGGTTACTTGAATTAATCGATAACAGTTCTTTGGAAATATTAAAACAGCTGGCAAGTATTGTTATCGTGAAATTACCGGTCATTCAACTGGATCATGTCCGGGCGCGCGCTATAGTTGATGAGTTATGCAAGTTGGCGCTAGCAGAAAACGCACTTTCGGAAGAAGCCATGGTCGGGTTAGCCGGTTGGCAGTTGGGCGTTGAACCCTTTGGGACTGAAAGACTGGAAGGACGTTTGGGGCGGAAGATATTTAGTGCGGCTTATGTGAAATTGTTTGCTGAAGACAAGAAAGCGTTGGTCTGGATAGCCGTACTTTGTGCCAAGACCGAGCAGTATTACAAACGCGGAACACATGCTGATGTGCGTGCACGGGTCTCAGAACTACTGCAGACAGGTATGCAGTCAAGCGACAAGAACTTGAGAATCGCTTGTGCTATGGGGCTACAGGATGAAACACTATTGGCGCAAGTACTGGATAGTGGACCGGATGCGGTTAAGCCTCTGGTGTTGAAGATATTAGCCAAGGGCGTTTCAGAAAGCATTATCCCGGTTATAGCGACGCTGAATAGCAGTCGTTTTCTTGAGCTCTTTGACTTACTGACTAGCCATGTTGATGAGAAACAGATTTCGCCAGCTATTATGGGGGCGTTAATCAATGAATTGCCTAATCTTGACAAGCTATGCGCAGAAAAACTGATAAACTATATCAGCACTGATGATGGCCGACTCGAAACTTATGGGGATGGATTGGCAAAAGTAGTCCTAGCTGGCGGTGATTCTAAATTATCAAATTTACTATTGACCCGTTTTGGGGACAGTGGTAGTCGCAAAGCGCAGTTGATTGTTGCCAGGTCCGAGGTGACTATCGATCTGTTACCCTATATTGAATCGATTGCCACACAGGTGCCCCTGGAAGCAAAGTTGGCTGACTATGTAAATAGTTTGGCGCGTTTGATATTTAACCAGGAGCCGAATAAAAAATATTACGCCAGTTTGAAATATATCTATGTGAATCAGATAAGATCGGAAGCGGCGAGCAGTTTTATCCTTTCCCAGTTTCTTATTGAAAATCTGTTTAGTACAAATCCTGAAAAATCCAATGCGGTCTTTGCCCTGGCAGGGGGCAAGCCCAAACTTTTCTTGGCGGGGAAAATTGGCAAAAGACAAAGTGCATTTAGCAAAGAATTTTGTGAAAATTATTTTGGTACGACTGATAATTTCGGCAGTTTGCTGGCAAACATTCTTTGTAACCCTGAGGCTTATCATGGGTTTGACTGGGCGTTTGAAAATTTAGTGGATAATACCAAAGAATTTTTAACGGCGCTTTCTGCCAGTGAGAATTTATCGACCCGGTTGTTTATAGCATTGGCCAGTATTTATAAGACCAAACCTGCGTATCGAAAAAGGATAGCGGAATTTGTTTGTCAGACCACGGTGCTCAATTGCATAACGCTGGAAAAAACTGACAAGGAATTATTAGGTTTTTTCGCAATACTTTCCTCAAACACAGCATTGCCTAAGCGTACTATCATCGAGTTATTGGCGCTACTTGAGTTAAATAAAGAGGCGGAAATATTTCAACACACTAGAACTATTCTTTTGAATCAGTGTCGTTTAAACAAGTCTTATGCTTATATTGTCTATGACTATTTAATTAAAACTGCCAGCGATTATGAGGCTGCGCAAAGTGCAGATAGGGCGGCAGATTTGTTAACCGCTTTACAGGCGCAAGGTATCTCCTATACAGCACCTAATAACAGCATTGAATTTAAATTGTACGATTTGTTAGGGATTAATATAAATTATTTTGAAAGCACTGTGCAGATGTGTGAGCACTTGGAAAGGTTGTTTACCAGTGAAATCACCCTGAAAATAGAAGCCTGGTTTATTGGTCTGGTGCTGAGTGATATCAAAACATTGACTAAGCGTTTTAAGCGTGTTCCTTTTGCATTTGGAAGAATGATCGCAGCGCTTAGTGAGGCGGTTTCCAGAAAGAAATTCAATAATGAGATAATGCTTCAGGCGATTCAATGCATTCATAACAGTTTCCCCGCGTTGGATTGTTCTCCAAAGGTAAAGCAGGAGACGGCAAACGTCATTTTAATTGCAACGGATGCCGGTAAGCTTACGCCAATATCGTTAAGCCAAATAGATATGTTTAGTAAGGCGCTATACAAGCAATTCAACAGGATTGGTGAAAATCAAGAACATTTGATTACCGAGGGTGTCGATAGCAAGGTTACCGGGGGTGTTAAACAAGACGGGTCGGTTAGCCGGGAAGTAAATGAGTTTGCATTTGAGGTCTCGATGCGCTGGTTGGTTAAATTCCAAAACGCACTAAGAACCAATAAACTCGATAAACTGATGCCGGTGCTTGGAATATTTCATAATCATATCTCTGACTTTCAGCCCATTTTTGATAAAAAAATGTCGTTACTGTTTGAGACCCTGGATACGTTAATGGACTTATTGTTCAGGCGATCTGATTCCGCAGAAGATTGTCTGACGCAGCGTTTACTGGCTTCAGAAATAATATCAGTCATGGCTTCGGATGCGGATGTTGCTTCCTACTGTATTTCTAAATTAAACAGTAAAATATCACAGTCACCCAAACAACTAAAAGATATTCGTTATGCCCGGCGTATTATAGAACAGCTTAGTAATTCTATGGCAAGTATCAAAAAAAATATTGAGGATAATGCAGAAAGAGGCAGTCAATATTCAGAAAAATTGTACGAGCAAAAATGGTTTGCAACAGAGTATGACAAGGAAGTGCTTGCAGGTGTGGTCAATAACTTACAAATGGATTTTATAAAAAAGCAATTTTCACAGTCCCGTGTACTTGAAGAGGTGGTGAAAGGCGTAGAATATGCTCATCAAGGCGATTATATAAAAGCAGTTGCATGGCTAAAGCAAGCGCTGGACAAGGATGGGCAAGAGTTACTGTATCTCATGATTGGATTTATATTTATCAAACATGGGTTGCCGGATCAGGCGATGAAATATACGCTTGAGGCAATCGTCCGTAATCCTGTTAGTTGGAAAGCCTTGGTATTACATGCGTATATTCACGAGAAGTACAAGAAAGACTACAAGCTCGCCTATGAGTTAATGCGTCGGGCGATATCGATAAAACCTGATTCATTGGAAGTCATATTAATTTTCTGTAGTGTTTGCATCGCATTGAAAAAAATGACGGAAGCCGCTAAATACGTGCAAGAGGGTATAAAATTAGATACCCGGCAGCCCCGGCTTTATTTTTTCCTGGGCGATATTCTCAGTCATTCAGAGCGGCATGAAGATGCTATTAAAAACTATAAAAGGGCGCTTGAGTTAGGCTATAAAAACGAGGAAGTCTATTGCGCGATAGGAAAAACTTTTTCCAAGCTGGGTGACCAGGAAAGTGCGATAAATTATTATATGAAGTCAGTCGTAAAAAATGAACGTTGCATTGACGCAAACCTTCATCTTGGTGAGATATATTTACTCGGCGGGAGCTATCATTCGGCGATTAAATATATTGGCCGGGCGTTAGAGATCGAGCCGGGAAACTACGCCTGTATGGCTAGTTTGGCAAGAGCCTATAAATATCAAGGTGAGTTCCACAAGGCGGTAGAGTTATATTCCCGTGTGCTAAAAAATAGTGAGCACAGTTTTGCTATCTATCAGGAAGCGGCTGACGCTTGTGTACACGCAGGCGATTATTTTTCTGCGCAAGAGTATCTTGAGCAGGCTATCATTGATAGTCCTGCTGACGCTCAATTATATTATGACTTGGCGGAAGTTTATGAAAAAACCAATTCTCTCGGCAGTGCGGTGGGGATCTTGCAGCGTGCAATTGATATCAAAGCCGATTATACCGAGGCCATTGAGAAAATGGCCAGGATTTATATGGGCCTGGACCGATTTGAGCAAGCTTATGAATGTTATGAAAAAATAATTAAAACCAACAAGAAACATACGGGTGCGCTGAGTGGGTTAGGGCAACTTTGTCAGATAAAAGGTGACATGGGGATGGCAACCAGTTATTTTAAGCAATCATTAAAAATAGATAAAAATGATGCAAAAGCGAATTGTGGGTGTGCCAATACACTTTTTGCCAGCAATCAATATGCGGAATCGGCTAAATATTATCGAAAAGCGATTCAAATTAGTCCTGAATATGTAGAAGCGCATATCAAGTTGGGACACGCCTACTTTCAAATTAGCGATTTTGATGAGGCGGCAAAGAGCTATACTAAAGGTGCGATTCTCGACCCCACATTGGAAGATTTATCGACTTACCTGCGCAATGTGGTTGAAAATATAAGTGATGCATCAGTTCGTTATGAAGTAAGGCAGATTCTTGAAAAACGTATACAGTAGAAATAATTATTTGACGGCGAATTTAGTTTACTTATAGAATATGGGAGATAGTCGACCTTCTATAGAAAAATTATTTGGCATAATGGAATACTTTATTTAAAACAGTATCTTAACTAATATTAAATTCAATTATTGAGAGTTATATGATTAAAAAAACCCTGCTAATTTCATCTGTTAAGCGTATATTGCCAGCTATCTTGTCATTAATGGTCGTCTATAGTGCATCCGCACAGGATTTGGTTGTGTTAAACAATGGCGATAAATTAACGGGGCAAGTCATCGAAAAAACGTCCGAGCATTTGAAAATAAAAACAAAATATGCCGGCGAGGTAAAAGTTTTGTGGAAACAGGTTAAAATACTGGATATTACCAAGAAAATTAATGTCTCTTTTGGTTCGAAGGAAAAGTACGCTGCATCATCCGTTACGATGAGTGAGAACGGCAACTTGCAGATTTTACTAAGTGATGGAAAAGTGATCATGAAACATAAAGGGGAATTAAAATCATTGACACAAAAGGTTGAGGAGAAAAACCACAAAAACCAAAAAGTAGTAAAATCAGGTCGTTTTAAAGTCTCAGCGAATGCGAGCAGCGGAAATACTGAAACGGGTCGCCTAAACCTCGATATCGAGGGAGTTTTTAAAAAAGGAAGAGATCGATTGACCCTCGGAGCTATTTCCGATCAAGCCACGGAAAATAAAAAGGAAACACTTTCTAGCACTAAACTTTCTGGAAAGTATGATCATTATTTTGGTAAGAAAAAGTATTGGCAAACTAATGCGCAATACCTGGAAAATAAGTTTAAAGGTATTAATTCCAGAACATCTGCCGGTGTTGGTACCGGATATGATGTATGGAGCAGCAAGAAAAAAAACATGGCTTTGGAAGGCGGTATCAATCACGTAAAAGAAGATCTTAAGGTAGAAAAGGGTAATGAGTTTGCTGCATTTCGGTGGGCCATTAAATATGACCAGAAAATATTTAATACTTCCGCGAAATTTTTTCATAAACAAGAAGGCTTGGTAGATCTGGAGGTCAGCGACAATGTGACTGTTAATAGCCAGACGGGGGTCAGTGTACCCATCACTAAAAAAATTGAAACATCCGCGCAGGTGAATATGGATTTTGACAACACGCCCGCAGTGGGCAAGGAAGATACGGATTTAATTTATATGTTCAGTGTTGGCTATAAATGGTAGTTTGAGAGCAACTTAAAACACCAGCAGTATCCATTCCTAACTGTTTTTATGCCATTTATTAGTAAAAAATGACAGTTTGTAATCAATTCCCGAAACATTATTGATCATCTGTGTAGGATTTTTATTACTTTCAAGTATAATCTACGTAAGGCTTTTAAGTAATGGTATGTCAATGACGACAAGAAATTATGATGTGTTGGTTGTGGGTTCCGGGCCTGGTGGTAAGCACGCTGCAATTGCAGCCGCACATATGGGGAAAAAAGTAGGTATTATTGAAATGCAACCGAACCTTGGGGGGGTTAGTTTGCAATCGGGCACCATTCCCAGCAAGGCCTTGCGTGAAGCAGCCTACCTTAATTCTAAGTTTTCGGCCCGAGGCATGCGCAGGGCACTCGCCACCCAAAACAAACTTAGTAACAGTGATTTTCTCATAGAGGCAATGCGCCTAAAAAATACGATTGTCGATAAGCAGGAAGCCATACTGCTTAACCAATTAATGCGTAATGGTGTTTCGATTATTCCTGGCAAAGCCAGTTTTGTGGATGAGCATACGTTGGAAGTAAAATCGCCGGCAAGGCCACCTGATCAACTTTCGGCCGACTATATTGTTTTGGCAACAGGATCAAGACCGCGCCGACCAAAAAGTGTTCCATTTGATGATAAACGCATTTTAGATTCCAGTTCCATATTGAAATTGTCGCGACTACCAAATCAGTTGACTATAATTGGTGGTGGGGTAATCGCTTGCGAATTTGCGACTATGTTTGCTTTGTTGGATATTGAGGTCAGTATCGTGGATTCACATGAGCAATTGCTCGCTTATCTTGACGCTGATATTACCTCAATACTGGTTGAGCATATGGAGAACATGGGTATACAGTTACATATGTCGACAACCGTGACAGCGGTTAAAAATACCGGTGATAATGTCGTAGTTAGAACCCAGCGAAATGAGGAAATACTGGGGTCGCATATGTTATACGCTATAGGGCGGATACCAAATTTTGAGGAGTTACTGCTTGAGAATATTAATCTTGAAGCGGAAGACGCTGGCTGGATTTTGGTGGATGCTAATTATAAAACGAAAATTGACCATATTTATGTCATTGGTGATTTGGCGGGAAAACCTTCTTTGGCATCCACTGCGATGGAACAAGGTAGACATGTTATTGGTCATGCCTATAATCATAGTTTTAAATCGATAGAAACTCCATTGCCTATGGCAATTTACACGATACCAGAATTGTCATATACCGGGCCGACGGAGCGCGAATTAAAGCAGAGTAATATTGATTATATTGTTGGAAATGCTAGTTACGAAGAGACAGCCCGTGGCCAGATCATCGGAGACATCAGAGGGCATTTAAAATTACTGATAGATCGCCAGTCGAGAAAGGTGCTGGGGGCGCACATTATTGGTGAATCTGCTAGTGAATTGATTCATTTGGGGCAGCTTGTCATTGGTTATGGTGGCACAGTGGATGATTTGGCAAATAACGTCTATAACTATCCTACACTAGCCGAATGTTATAAAACTGCAGCTTTGGATTGCATTAATCGTTTAGAAAACTAATCAAACATATCGGAATGCCTATGTCTGCCTGGTTAAAACTGGAAGGTGAAAGTAAAAAACATGCTTTACCCCGCTTAGGTAATTTTTGCATTGGTAGAAATGAGAGCTGTGATTTATGCCTGGCAGATCCAAAAGCATCACGTAACCACGCCATTGTACAAAATACCGGTACTGGTGGTTATCTACTAATTGATATTGCCAGCAAGAATGGTTGTTATGTCAATAATAAGCGAATATCTTCGCCCAGTGAACTAAAGGATGGTGATCAGATTCAGGTAGGTAATACCAAAATAGATTTTTTAAAGTCCGACAGTGAGCAGCCCCAAGACCGTATGGAGCAAACCTTGGTCATGGAGAAGCCGCTTGAAACATTGGATATCCAGGAAATTACTATTTTGGTCGCCGATATTCGTGGCTTCACTGCGTTGACTGAGTCTTTGCCAATTGAGATTATCGCTGAAATAATGAACAAATGGTTTGAGTATTCTACTGAATGTGTCGAAAAAAATCATGGCACACTGGACAAGTTTATCGGTGACTGTGTTTATGCACGATGGAACAGCGTCGATAAATCGCCTGAATCAGTAGTCAATGCGTTACAGACAGCACGGGGCCTCAATCAAATATCAATTGATCTTAATAATCAGTATGATAATTTACCGTTTCCAATAAAAATAGGCATTGGCGTCAATACGGGTCGCGCGGTCATGGATATTGGTAAAGACAATACCGCATTAGGTGATGCCGTTAATCTTGCGTTTAGGCTAGAAGACCATTCAAAGACAATCGGCAAGCAAATTATTCTTAGTAAAAATACTTGTGAGCAGTTACCAAAAAACCCATGGAACGATCAATCGCAGATTATTTCTGTAAAAGGGAAAAAAGACAAGGTAGAAATCGTTGCACTGGAGTTTGATGACCTCTATAAATACCTAGACTCAGTATAGCTGTAGCCCGGACTTCGCGTAGCGAACGCCGGGAAAACAAAAGTGATTCAATTTTTCCCCGGCGTTCGCTACGCGAAGTCCGGGCTACTCATTTTACCTACCACTCCTTGCGCGAAGTTCAGGTTAGTCATCGAACCGATAACCGTAACCATGCACAGTTCTGACAATGACTGGATTTTTAGGATCCACTTCGACACGTTTTCTTAATTTTGATATATGTTGGTCTAAGGTGCGACTGGAAGGTAGGTAGTCCCGCCCCCAACAGGCATTAAAAATAGCATCGCGATCAATAGCCTTTCCTTTATTTTCATAAAGAAAGTTAAGTATCCTTACATCACGCAAGCTTAGATCGATAGAATCACTGTCGCGTTTAGCTCTAAGTTCGTTGGGGTATACAGTTAAATCGTGCATGATAAAAGAATCTATTTTATTAGTGGTTTGTTCTTTATTGAGTAGAAGATAGCGCCTGGTTACCGCACGAATTCTGGCAACGACTTCTTTGACGCCGAATGGTTTTAAAATATAGTCATCAGCACCAAGCTCGAGACCCAATACTTTGTCGACTTCTTCTGATTTTGCACTGATAAATATAATCGGAACTTGGTTATCATGCTTGCGTATTTCACGGCAAACATCATAGCCATTAACCTCGGGCATCATGATATCAAGGCAAACAAAATTCGGCTTGGTTTCATAAAATAAGCTCAGCGCCTCTGTTCCGTTTGCGGCTAGAACGGTTTCATAGCCTTCTGCTTGTAAAATTTCTGCCAGTCCGTTACGAATATTTTCTTCATCTTCTGCGATTAGTACTTTCATTTTATTTATCCGCTATTTGTATTTTATTTTCACAATCAAGTGTCAGCGTAAATTTAGCGCCATTTTTTGTCGAGGTTAAAACGAGATCACCACCATGTAAACGTGCCAGTTCTCTGGATATGGTTAGGCCTATTCCGGTCCCGGATATGCCTTCTGTTAATTTATTACTGGCCCGGTAAAAGGGTTCAAAGATTTTTCTAGTCGTTGATTTAGGGATACCTGGACCGTGATCTTCAATAATGATCGTTGCCCGGGTTTTGTCTAGCGAGCTGCGAATTCCCAAATATTTGCCGTGACTGGCATATTTTTCTACGTTACTGATCAGGTTATTCAGTATTTGTTCGATAATATCCGTATCGACCATTAGAGTATCACTGGCATGTTTTTCAAATTCAACTTGTATGGACTTGCTTTTCAGGCTGGGTCCAAACTGGGCTAATACGCTTGATATTATTTCGTCAATAGTATTTTGTGACTTAATCAATACCAGCTTATTGCGTTGATGACGCGCAAAATTCAAAACATTATTAATCAGGCGGGATAATCGTTGTGATTCGTTGACAATCACTTTCATCCGCCGCTGATCCTGGGGGTCTGCTTCGTCCATTGAGTCTTCGAGGAGTTCTGCGTACATTCGAATGTTGGTAAGCGGCGTTTTAAGTTCGTGTGATACTTGATTGACAAAAGTAACCTTGCGTTGGGCCGTTTCCAGTTCCCGGTTATTTTCCCGATAAAAATAGTATGCCAAACCCAAAATCGCCATAAATACGCCAGTAACACTAAAAAAAAGCGGCAAATAGCTACTAGCACTGGTCATAGCAATAGCGCTCGAATAGTAGTTAAATTTTAATGAATTTAACGGTGAAGACAGGTTATAGCTGACCTGTGGTGTTTCTTTAATTTTGGTTTTGGTTTTATAGGTTCCCCATTGATAAACAACGGCACCTTTCGCATCTGTGAGGGTAATGCGGGATGGCGTTACCTGGGGAGTTTGATTTGCTCGCTGCGCTGGTAACACAGCAATAATATCAGATAACAGCTTTGCCCGGGATACTTCAGACGCAAACAGATAACCATCTCTATTACGAACTGTATAGATTAAATTAATACCGTTCTTCCAGAACCAGACACTCCAGCCTTTAATGACAGTTTGCTGGACGATTGCCTGCTGCTTGCCTTTTAACGGATAGTCAGGTTTTCGGTTAACAGAATCTAAAAGCGTGGCAGGCTTAGAGCGTGCGGTTGTTGATCTATTGCGTACACCGATGTTTTGACGGCTGGCTTTATTGTGAACGACTTCGTTGTCTTTATTTTTGCCCAAACGAACAGGGCGGGAATCATGCGGAATTGCTTTAGCGTTGGAGGATTCTGCTTGTTTGGCTTTATCGGTTTGTATCGCTACCGCCGATGGATGTGTTTGCATCATCATACCTTTGTTTTCAGTTTTCCATTGCTTGGCTAGTCGGCGAGTATTGCTTAATTGATTGCTAGGTATATCAGACTCAGCCTGAACAGGCGCTTTTTCCTTAGCTGTTTGAATTTTAGTGGTTTTTTTTGCTGCGATTGCTAGTCGATTATCATAAAAACCAGTAGCGCTTTTCTTGCGAAGTTCTTTCCGCTTTGAACTTCGATATACTGAATTACGGGCATAATAGCGTTGTGCAAACTGAGTCGAGCGTTGCACAAATTCTCTTTCATCCTGATTGCCAGCGAGTTTTAGCGGAAATATACGGTTTCCTTTTTTGTCCAGTACCAATAAATAGTTGATTTCCGGTATTTGTCGTGTGATTTTTCTTAAGTTATCCTCAGAATAGTCACTGATTTCAGTGATCTTATAGATTCGTTTTTCATATTGGCTCAGTAGCTTTACAACCCGTTTATCGAGATTGGCAAGTTTTTGCTGGATCAGTGCGAGAAAACGGTGTTTGACGATTTCATGTTCATCACGCATTGTTTTTACACCAAATAAACTCAGTACGATAATCGGGATGGCGACGATCAGGACAAATATAACGATAAGTTTGGTTTTCATGATTAACTATTCTAGCAAATCTTTCTCAGCAATTCTTAACCATCACCGGTATTAGGCTGTTTGTCAGGTCGGCTGTTTATTTGACTGAGATTTATAATATGCCGATCGATCAGTATGTTTGCTGAGTCGAGCGCTTATAGTTATCTTTTCGCATTAATTTCCGGTTTTTGTTCCATTGTGGGCCGGCAACCTTATCCGCGTCATATTTCTGTGTATTGCTAAAATTCTCTAATCTTTTCGACTGATATCGCTTGGCCTTTTCCTTTAAATAGATGGCATTTGCTCGCATTGCACCACGGGCAGCTTTAATATCGCCCTTGTCACGAAGTTTTATCGCGCGGTTTCGGTTTGCGACACCGATATATTCGATTGCAGCGCTCATCACTTTGTTGTCGATGCCTTTGTTGTCGATGCTTTTATCTGCCTTGTCCTTTGACCGGCTATATTTGATTGATATTTGCTGGGATAAAGAATCTTTTTTCTTGGTATGCATATTGTTGTAAGTCGCTGTTACCTTGACGAGTGGCTTAGATATATCACGGCTATCTGCTGGGACTTCAACTTCCAGAATGACATATTTTTGTTGCTTGCTATAAATCTGGTTGATATTGACATGGACATTTTGGCCGTTAATGTTGGCTTCTCGACCTAAAATTCGAATGGGACGAATGCCTGGCGGACATTCGATATGAAAAGCGGCTTCCTGGCCGACCACGGATAGCACATCATTAAACTCGTGTTGGAATATATCTGCCAGATCATTGGCATTTTCTACAAAGGCGTGATTGCCACCACTGCGCCTGGCTAACGTTGTCATCAAATCTTCATTATACCCTAGCCCTAGCCCAATAGTGGTCACCGATATTCCTTCTCTGGAAAGGGAATGACCTAGTGAGCCCAATTCATAGGGCGTTTTGGGACCGACATTTGCGCGACCGTCGGAGAGTAAAATAACGCGGTTGATACGGTTGCGGCTTAAGAATTTTCTGACTTCGCTCGCGCCTTTACTCACACCTGCAAACAAAGCCGTCGACCCACTAGGGTAGATACTGCGTATCGCGCGAAAAATCCTGCTTTTGTCGCCTATTTTTGTTGCTGGCTGGATAACGGCTACGTTACTTGCGTAGGTGACTACCGATGCGATATCGTTGGTATTTAATCTGTCGAGCGCCATTATCGCCGCATCTTTTGCCCGTAATATTTTTAATCCGTTCATTGAGCCAGAACGATCCAGAACGATCGCAATATTGGTAGGCGTTCGGTCTTCCTGCTCGATGTCATACCCCGTTAGCGCGATTTTCAAATAAACTGTATGTTTTTGGCCAGTTGTTACTATCTCCTGACTGGGGGTAATATTCATACGGATCTTTTTTGCTTGTATATTGTGAGTAAATAGGAAAGCACTAAAGGCCATGAGCATCCCAATGAAATTTTTCATAATAATCTCCGGTTAGATAATCTTATTATTGCTAACGATAAGTTTAGAGAGTTGGCCCAATGATTGGTAAAACTGATGTAAATATTTGTAAAAAAAATGTAAATTATTACTGCTAATTTGATGTTTTTATATGCGGCGCAGATCCCGAATTAGCGACCTTATGCTTGTTTGCTGGAATATGATTTTGTTACAATAGTTTCAGACACGACCGGCTTTTAGTTAAGTTGGTTCAATTATTTAAATAAAACTGCCCTATCTTGATTTGGGTGATTACAGGTAAATTTATGTCACAATTTGATAGTGAGCTGGAAGAGCGACTGCTAAAAGAAAGCATCGTCAGTGCGACCGGTGTCACCACTAAGAATCTGCAAATCGGCATTCGCGGCGATCCTTCAATGCGTGAATCGACGTATGATCGACAGCGTTATTGCAGTATGGTTGATAATTTTTATGACGATTTGGAACCACACTTGGAAGAATTGCTGCTCAATCGAGGCACACATCGCTTATATATCGGTTTTAATAATGGAGAAATAAGAACCTGTTCTATATTTGACCCTTTGCGTGAAGAAATTCATAGTGCTGAAAGGTTGCTTGAAGATGACTATATGGACAGGCATTTTCCTGAGCTGCCTTATGACGAAAAAATTGAATTAATCAAAGAGCATCACAAGCAATATGAGCAAAGTGGGTTGTATGAGCGGTTGCCGAGTTATTGGAAAAATATTGTTATTCGCCGCAATAAATCTTGGTGCCCAATGGAAACAGAGCATATTTGTTCGATCATGAAAACCTTGAACAAATTACGGGATATACAGCAATACTATTTACGTAATGTCACTATTTGTATTGTTCAGGACATTGTACGCATGCAATTTAATTGTGATGGCACCCAAATAATAAATGCAGATAATTATAAAGAATTCTTGCAACAGAATCTAATGCCGGATGAACCTACAAATATGTGATACCGATTAGACCTTTAGAGACAATAAATTGACCCTATTAAGCCGTTATATTCGTTAATTGGAGTGTCTTAATAAAATTGTAGTTTTATATAATTCATGATTTTATAAATCTTCAGTCACTTTATAATTTTCGTTTTAGGGACTAAACGAATAATAATAAGTCGGAGGTAATAACAATGGAATTTTCAATTACATTAATAATCTTAGGCGTACTCGCGGCGGCATCTGTCATCATCAAGAAAAAACCAGAAGCCAAAGCTCTAATCGATTTTCTAGTTCCTTTTCAAGGTTGGATCGGGTTTGTATGCTTTTTTTGGGGAGCGTGGGGGGTTATCGGCTCGGTAAGAACAATCGCTGGTTTAGCAAGCAACCCGCTACTTTGGGGTATGGGTCTGGCAGCGGCGAGTTTACTAATAGGCCTTGGGTTGTTGCTTGGGTTTGCTTTGATTTCTAAATATGTCCTGAGTAAAAATGACGCAGCCATGCAAAAGGGTGAAATGCTCCGTGCAAAGCTCGCCAACTATCAGATTCCCCTGGGATTTATAGCAATTATTTTAGGCTTGATCTATACGGTACTACTGGTATTGGGGTAGTTCTAGTCATTAGTGTAAAAACTGGGGTTTAGCCCCGGTTTTTATTGGAGGGCTGAAATTTCAATACTTTTTTTAATTAAAATTGCCTGTTACAATCAAAGCTGGATCGGCTACCTAAGTAAAGTAATCTACTATGAAAAAAATCGTCTTACTATTTGTACTGGTAATTTCAGCATCCTCCTTACTAGCAGCAGAAAAGTCGGCCGGTAACGCCGGAAAAGCTTTACACGAGCAACGTTGTACTGCATGTCATAAAACGGATGTCTA
>QILK01000135.1 GCA_003233345.1 Gammaproteobacteria bacterium
ATTATTGCACTGCCTATCACAATCAACGCCAGCGATGTTAAAACCAGTGGGATAAAATAAGAAAACTTTAAGCTATGATTGATAACCCAGATAGTTAGAGAGATTAGCGATAATGTGTAATACACAATCAACCCCGCGCTTACAGTAATAATTATTTTTCGTGCAATGTTCTTTGCCACAATAAAATTATAGGCCACCATAATGAATACAATAAATAAAACCATATCTACCTTTAATCTATCCAGGCTAAACATTTTGTGTAACGTCATGTAAAAAAACGATAGCGCGAGTAAGACGCACAGATAAAATATTAATAACACCCCCTGCGGAATACGTTTAATATTATTGGCTAAATAGTAAGGATCAGATTTTAAACTGGCAAACAAGTAGCGCGACATTGCTGCTAATTTGAAGGGAACCACAAACAGGGATAAAAATAAAAATGAATTAAAAAATAAGTATTTATAATGCAACAACGATTCAGAATATTGCGGTATCCATTGGCCGTTAACGTCTTTCCAAGCATCTTCATACTTTAAATCACGAACTTGCTGCCCCAGCCATTCCTGATAACCGCCTACCAATAGATAATAAATAAATAACGCTGAAAGCGTAAATATTGTCGGGACTAACAGTAGTCTAAGTTTAAACGATATGGTGCTAATTATAGTCATTTTATTTTTGAAAATTAAACACGGGTATTCAAACACCGCAGGCCAAGCAATTGTAAACCATTGGGATAACGGCAATCAATCAATTAAGCAGATTCGGCTGGCCGAAAATAAAATATAATACATATAAAACAAATAGATACAAAAACTTTCCTTAAAGTCTGAAAATTTTTAGCATTTTACTCCGGCTCAAAACCAGAATCGAACCTGAATCTAATAAAATCACCTGTATAAACTCAAATGCCACCTTATCAATAAAAACAAAGTTTTTAACAAGGTCACATAATTCGTAGTTTTGCATGATATAATTTGTCAGCAGTAAACATTGCATAATAAAAATTTGCTTATAACCGAGGATTAAGAATGAGAAAGCTGGTCTTGATATGCTTCATAACACTTATTGTTTCCGGGTGCGGAACGGATAAAAAATCAATTGACAAAATAGACGAGGCCAAAAAACTTCTTTCTTCGCTGTTAAGCCAAAAAAGTGATCACAAAGCCATTACCATCAAGTTGCGACCGAAAAAGTCAGATTATAAGTCTGTCTTTAGCGACACCCAGTTGGCTGAACGGATTTTTAAAAAACACGATCAGGTCTGGAATCAAGGAAATTTTGTCATCAAACCCAAGCCCGGCCAAACGGAGCTAAAACTCTGGCAAGCTACAACCGAGCAGCTAAAAAGTGGTGCCGGTGACGCCAATCACTTTCCTGTAGCCTATCAACACGCAGTGACTAAGATGAGACCCGGTATCACTATTTATCGCTGGAAGTTTGTCGAACCAGGTAAAAGCATCGGGTTAGCCTATGATGGCTTGTACTATATGAACGGACACTGGTTTTTAATTCCGAAACCCTGGAAATATATTAAAAACAACTAGTCTTTGCCAAACCAGACTTTGCGAGGAGACTGGACAAGTATAAAACAGGTAGCGACGATTTTGTTATTTATATAATAATCCGATATCAAATCACGCCTATGTGGCGGCCAGTCACAGTATAGTTGTGATTAATAATAGTCAGACAATATCTAGTAATATCACTTATATTCATGAGGTAAACTGTTACCTAATCAACGAAAATTATGTTCAAATAATTAGAGGAAACAAATATTCGCAAAAATTTCTATGGTACGAAAAAGCTATTAGAGGGGATCTCAATATTTCACTAATATATTAGATGTTGTCGTTTTATACAAACTTACGATATAATTTATTAGATTTAGTGGATTACTAAAAAAACACATAAAAACAATAAGTTAATTATTTTGTTAGCCTCTTGTACTTTTTATTTGACGGATCAATATAGGGAAAGCTAATGGCTTGGTCGTTAAGAGATTTCGATCGTCTCGACCCCAAATTTTTTAAGGCATTTATGGCAGCCGCAGAAACCAGCAATTTTACCCATGCTGCCAATAATGCTTGTATGACTCAATCAGGTGTCAGTCAACATATTTCCAAACTCGAACAGCAAGTGGGACACCCCTTGTTTAACAGAATTGGTCGTCAGGTCAAATTAACAAATACTGGCGAAAACCTAGTTAGCTATATCCGTAGCTATCTTACCCTAATGGATGAATTTAGGGATTCGGTCAATGGGGACCAAGACAGCGTTTCTGGACTAGTCACTTATACGATGCCAGCAAGCTGCCTGCGATCGCCACACTTTTCACAGTTATTAGAAAAGAGACTAGAACACAAAAATATAGAACTAGATGTAAGGCTTGAACCTTCGGAAAAAGTTATTCACTCCATACTCAGTAATAAAGTGGATTTCGGCTTTATTACGGGCAAAGCCAAGCATCCTGACTTAACTTATATCCCCTTTTGCGATGAAGAATATATTCTGGCGGGCACACCAGAAATTATAAATAAAATTCAGTCATTCCGCGATATTATCGAGCAAAAATTTGTCCGTTATCCAGGATTTGCAACCTACTGCGACCTATGGATGTCTAGTGCGTTTGGTTATAACGAGCGCTCTACCAACCTCTCCTTACGCTATTCCGGTACTGGCAGCACATTCGAGACCGCTATCATTATGGCCGTCGGGAAATTAGGTATTTCGATCTTTCCCCGACACTGTGTTCAGCATGAAATTGATAATGGCAAGCTTCAGGAATACCCGCTTAAAGAAAAGCTGCTGAATACGATATCAATCGTAAAACACAAACATTATAACCAACCAATACGTATACAAAAAATAATAGACTGGTTTCTCGAAGTTCGTTAACTATAATTTAACAAATGTTTGTCTTTTAGTCGTTTTTCCATCAATATCCGTTATTAGCGACATTATATTTGATAATTTATTAGCCTCCACACAATGTGTTAATCTTTCCTAAGCATAATTAATATTTAATATTAATGTGTTTTGCGGTGATAGTATTGGATCTTCGTCTTACTCCAAGATTTATTGCAGATAGAATAAGCCTGGTAATCGTTATATAGGGAAATGTATCGGGAGACTATATTTTCTGGCTTTATGCACAAACAGGTCGTTGCATCAGATTAAAAGATTAAGAGCGGGAGTATTAAATTTACACTGCATAATTAATTATGGGATCGCCAGATCCCATTTTTTTGCTCGTAAAAACTGTCTGGCCACACTTAATATTATTACCACTATTTTCCTACCGTAAACCATGTTTCCCGCTAAAGAAACTAATAGTTTATCCGCTAAAGTCTTTATAACGCTTTTAACATGGACAGCCAAGACAACGCACCTCATGAAGTTATTGTTGAGGGAAGGAACTGAAATGCGTAAATTAACTTATTTTTTTTCATTTTTTATTTTTTTATACCTGGGAAATCTATCTGCTGATTCTTTTTCCAACGGCATGGCCGCCGCGAAAAATGGCCAGTTTAAAAAGGCCTATAAAATTTGGATGCCTTTGGCAAAAAAAGGGCACGCTAAAGCACAATTTAATATTGCATTCATGTATTTACGTGGTATGGGGATAAGCGAAAATACAAAAAAAGCCAGAAACTGGTTTCTAAAATCCGCAACAAATGGCCATGTCGCTGCTCAGTTTAAATTAGGTTATATGTACGAGTTTGGCGAAGGCGTAAAAAAGAACTATAGAATATCCGCTAAATGGTATGCAAAGGCCGCCAGGCGCGGCAACAAAATGGCCCAAAACAACCTTGGCTTAATGTATGTCAATGGAATGGGTGTGCAAAAAAACTATAAAAAAGCCATCCACTGGTTCCGTAAAGCCTGTGTAAAAAATTATCCAATGTCCCAGTTTAATCTAGGTGTGCTCTATAGCCAGGGTCTAGGCGTACCACTTAATTACAGCTTGGCCAACAAATGGTATGAAAAAGCCGCTGCTCAGGGACATATTGGAGCACATAATAATCTCGGCGTGCATTATTCCAATCAAAAGCCAACAAAGAAAAACCTTCGCAAAGCGCTATACCATATACGAATTGCGGCTGATAATGGCGTCCCCAGCGCACAACACCATTTGGGACTACTTTATGCTACCGGTAAAGACCTGATCCCAAAGGACTATAAAAAAGCAGCCGAGTGGTTTCATCGGGCAGCTCAGCTAGGTGATACAAAATCGCAATATTTTCTTGGGATGATGTATGCCAAAGGTCTTGGCGTACCCATTGATACTTCTGAAGCCAAAAAATGGCTAACGAGAGCCGCGCGTCTTGGCCATGATGAAGCACTGCATAAACTAAGTGTGCTTATGGAATAACAGCAGCCACCCACTCACTCAGTGTCGCTTAGTCTGTACCCGGTTTTTCTTTATCTGTTTTATTCGTACCGTAGCTGAGCGAACCAGCTGTTGATTTTTGACTCTATTTTTAAAAAGCACAAGCCCAGATTGATCACGACACTTGTATATTGCCAAGCATTTTATCTCAATCTCAACATTCGCATCAAGAATTTGAAAAAGTAAATCCTCATTTTCTATTCTCTCTATCGCAGCTTCGGCAAGTATTGGCGAATCACTTTCCAAAATAAGTGAGAACAACACTTCTTGATCCGATAATTTTCCAACCGCAACTCGCCGCGTATAGATATGCTTACTGTTGCTTGCAATATTTTTTAGCTTCTCGATATCGTTAATCAAATCCGCCGCTTCACTCGCTATCGTTTCCTCGTCATCATCCAGGGCAACTTGTAATAGCACATTGTCATCGTGTATATTCTCCAAAACAACACCACGACACCGATCTTCCTTGTCGAGTACTACCTTTTTTAATACGTCGGGATCACGAATTTTCGATAACGCCTCGACGCGAATCACCAGCTCTTCACCCTTATTCATCGCAATGGCAAGCACCTCAGATCCTTCCTCCAAGTCCTGTATACTATGTATACGCTGAGAAATTTTTGCAATATTGTCAGCAACTGCCATATTCCCTGTATCCTTATTCATCGATAATCCTTGACTCAAATAACGACAGAGTGATCTTATAAAGAAAATTTAATAAAAACCCGTCGTCACCTCTCATTTTATACATTATTTTCACTCGCAAATAAACATACTGGATCATTGCATTGTCTGATTTGCGTATCGCAAACCTTCTGAGCAATCAAAATTTATTTTTTCTATTCTTCACTATAAACGACAAATATACTGGGACGGGCTAACTAATTACGTAACATGATCTTTAGCAGCCCGACTATATCTATCGTGCGCTAAACAAAAGCCGTTTTGCTTGAGCAACAATTTTCGGGGTTACCATCAAGCCGGGGACGCAGGTATCGAGTGCCGGCGGCGAAGAGCCAATAAAAACAGATAACTGCCGACAGCAGACACTAAATGTTTTAGCGTATGACCACTAAGCATATACGCTGCTTCATAAATCTGCCTATCGTATAACTCGAATAATTTTGCTATAAAATACATGCCTAGTAGACCCCATATCCAAATTTTGCCATCAAAACTTGGTTGATACATGAGTAATATCAAGGGCACCAACAACATCGGTAAAAACTGGACAGCACCATATAAGCGCAGGTCTCCATGACCTTGTAACTCGGAGTATTGCCAATAAAGAACCGAATAGATTCCAACAAGCAGCAAAGGGAGAAAAACTATTTTAGCAAATCGAATCGATACAAATTCCGCGAGGATGATAGTAAAAAAAGCCATAAATGCAATCGTCATTGGCAGCCTATCCCATAACAATGTTTGGTTTGTAGGTGCCAAATGATAATAGGCTGACCCGAATCCAATCATGACAACACCAATAAAAAACAGATAATAGACCCACTTTATTTCGGTAACCAGATTTTTCTTACTCGAAGTGAACAACACAACTATGCCATATATACCAACGAACAGATACGCACCATTGGATGCCACATCCCAGAAATTGGGGATACCCAATAGCAAGCGGTTATCCGCAAATAAATGATATGCATCATCTTGCGCTATCGGTTCAATAAAAAATATTCCAACAAATACGCACAGGGCAATCACTAGAAGCACCGCTATCCTATAATCTATAATTTTCATATATTTCCTGGCGCTCGCGCTACACTATCGACATTCAATTTAAGAGATTACAGACAATTCCTGTTGGCTATACTGCTGGTATAATCATTGTTTTGATTAATTTTTTGGAGGGGTTAATGCATGGCGATTCGTTAACCGGGGACAAAAACCGTTAATTTTCGACCTTGGCTGTATTCGTTATGATTTTTCGCAACCAGACCCTACCACCTAAAACCCAACCACGTTGGTAACGAACTACTTCACTTAATGTGAGTAAATAAATATGGTCTTGGTGATCAAACTGTATCCTAATCGATACAATTTCACCGATACCTTTTTTCTTGTTGTGACTAAATTTCTTTACCGATTGCACACCGATTTTATCCCAGTTAATCTGCTCTTTTCTGGAGTAGGAAATTGCGTCATTAATGCCTTGCATTGCCGCCTCGGCTCTGGCCCGGGTGCTGTCTTGCATACCTCTTCTTTCTATTTTAGTAATATATTTTAAGGGTACTTCAGAATTGGTATTGTTCTTGGTCTGTTCATGGATAAGCTGATCCAGACTGGGCACAACATCTGACTCACGGATGATACTTGCCTTTATTTCGACAAGATTAGCCGTCATAATTGACTTAAATGATTTTTTGGCAACTTTAATCGCTGCGTCATTATTACTAATATCAGCAGCAGGGCCACCACAGGAAATTTGTAGCGCACAAAAGAATATCAATATAGCTCTAATCAAGACGTGATTTCTCATTAGAATAAACTCCTTTGCTATTATTTTTATCGAGTCAAAATAGAAATATTACCTATTTGTGATTCACTGCAAATGAATAATATAAGATACCACAAAGCGCGTGACTCAAAAAGTTTTATGTTTTACTGTCTTGTTAACTTTAAGTTAATACTGTCTTTTCTGTAAAAAATATTGATTACCAGTAGTTAGTATAGCGACTCATCGGGCCACACTAGCCAAAGTGCGACTAGAACAGGTAAACTCCCCAACAACGCCAAACGGCAATATTGAACCCACGCACTTAACTGCGTATGCGTTTTCTGTAGCAGAGCCTCGATAAAACCGATAACCGGAATCAATAATAAAACGACTATAGCGAAAATATTTATCTCTGAATAGTGATGTGCGACAAGAACCAGGCTAACGA
Source organism: Gammaproteobacteria bacterium (assembly GCA_003233345.1). Taxonomy (GTDB): domain Bacteria; phylum Pseudomonadota; class Gammaproteobacteria; order SZUA-21; family SZUA-21; genus SZUA-21. The sequence goes on from QILK01000135.1 coordinate 7,297, forward strand.
CGGGTATCAGTAAAAAGCCAGTGACGACCTGGTAATTGACAGGTTGTTGTGTCCATAGCTGCATTAACCACCAAGCACCCGTACTAACCGCCAGAACGGCCAAAAGCACGCCAAATAGCAGCGAACCATCCACAGCGACTATCACCGCATTCCCCGCACTAAATATAATGATTAACATTACATTTTGATGATCACGAACCTGACGCTCCATCGCTTTCCAAAAGATCATCCAAATAGAGACGGTCAGCGTAATATCCACTAGTGCGCTAACTAGGGTTTGGCGGATAATCAATGGAAATAATAAAACGAGAGAAATAACAGTCACTAATGCTATCTGACCGATTAAAGCCACTTTACCCGTAAGACTATAATGGTTACTCAGTAGCGCAAAGGCTAACGCAAGTAAAATAACAATAAAAATATAGTCGCCAACTTCTACGGGCGGGAAACTAAATCCTGGATAAACAATAAAATAGGCGCTGGAAAACCCAATGCTAATCGCGAGCATATTCAGGGGAGTCGCAGTAAAAAGCCCTTTGTTACGCGCGACAAAGCCAAAACCCGTTACTAGAACCAGTGTTATCACAAATGAAATGACAAGAGCGGATGCCACAGCTGATCAATAAGGCTACTTTTTTCTGACACCTTCAATATTGATCTCAAGCACGAGCTCATCCCTAACCTTAGGCAACGAGAATTTCATTCCGAAGTCACTTCGCTTTATCTTACCCGTGGCACGGTACCCATTTCTATACCCTCCCCATGGATCTTTACCTTCTCCAATCTGTTTAATAGTAAAACTTACAGGTCGTGTGACACCCTTGAGTGTCATCTTGCCTTTGAGTGTTCCGCCTTTACGGTTACCTTTAAATTCTGTCGATTCGAAAGTAATTTTTGGGAACTGCTTGGCGTTTAAAAAATCTGGGCTGCGCAAGTGTTTGTCACGTTTTTCATGGTTACTGTCAATACTTGCGGCATCAATCGTAATTGCCGCTTTTCCTGTGTCCGGTTTTTTTGCGTCTATCGAAAAAGTTCCTTCTACCTTGTTAAATCGTCCAATCAACAGACTAAACCCCAAGTGACCTGCAGAAAATTGAGCACTACTATGACCTGGATCAACTTTGTATTCTTCGGAAAAAACGGCCTGAGCATAGACACCTGTTAAGACCAGGAACACCAATGTTAGCTTACTGGAAATGGACTGAGCTTGTTCCATGATTCGTACTCCTTATCTTCAATCTGAATACTATATGATATTCTGAAATCGCTTTCCAACTCTAAATTGATTTAACCTACAACTTTTATAGGATATTTCATAATATACACCCGACCGACCCGAATTTGCTGATCTTGCTTTAAATCGAAATTATTAATGTTTTTACAACCTTAATATCACCCGCCAAATTGATCGGGAATTCTCTATTAACTGGCACTGTCTTTGCGTATTAGCTTCTATCATTAATCAATTTCTATAGTCCAGGATATTGCCATGTTCAAAATGAATACTGAACCACGCTTTATTATCGCAATTGCTATCGCAATTGTTCTTTTTGCAACAATCATCATTGTAAAAACAGTTTCATGCGACGGAATCGAATGCTGGGGATCAAAAGCACAGGTTAAAACCTATGTAGATAGTCCGGCACTAATCAATAAAATAAAAATGGAAAACAAACGCTGGGCTTTTTCCGACAGCTTCGCCAGAGCCCGGGTATTTGAAAAACGTCATAAAGATAAGTGGTTCGCTGATTGGTGGAAAATTGATCACTGGGAATATACTGTTTTTGACAAATATAAATCCAAGCGGGAGTGCTACCGTTCCGCCTACAAAACTGTACACATGAAGTTATATCCAAAAGATAAACCACTGGCGAAGATGGTTAAACACATAAACTCAAAATCGCCCGTCAGGTGCTTTCCAGCGGGCACCCCATTGGCAGAAAGATGGATGTTTAGACCGCCTAAAAATGTTTATTAACACAGACGCTTAAGAAAAGCCTGTACCAAAATGGTACAGGCCCATCAGAGATTCAAAAACTGTATTTCCATTTCGGTATTGGGCTTTTCTACTTTGTGCTAATCTTTGTCAGCCTTATATTTACGCTCACATAAATATAAGGTATATTTATTGTGAAACGTTACACAATAAATTTCGGCGACTACCTGTGTAATTGTTCACGTATAAATAACAAAGCCTGTAAATAAACTGACTTATTTCGCACGCTTCATATTAAAGACTATACTATAATTATGGAATTAATAAGAATTTTTTACAAAGTGGAATTGTTTCCCACAATTGTTTAAACTTCGAAATGTTATGGGGGAACATCCTACGCCATCAGATTCAGCTCAAGGTCAAACTGCACTCGTCAGGGCGCTGAAAATGTTGTTGCGGCCGCTAATCAAGATGCTACTTTCCAGAGGCATTACTTACCCCATTGTTAACCAGTGGGTTAAATCAATATTTGTCAACGTCGCAGAAAAAGACTTCAAACTTCCAGATAAACGCCAAACCGACAGCCGAATACACTTATTAACCGGTATACACCGAAAAGATGTAAAACGCCTGAGAAAAGAAACTGGGAGCAATGATGCGCCGCCAGAAACTATTTCTTTTGGAGCATTGCTGGTATCACGCTGGACGGGCTTGTCGGAATATCTAGATAATAATAGCCGTCCAGTACCACTACCGCGCCAACAAAACGATTCAAACTCGGTTTCTTTTGAGCAATTGGTCGCCTCAGTGAATAAGGACATCCGGCCGAGGGTGGTTCTTGATGAATGGATACGATTAGGAATAGTTAGGGTGACAGATAACATCGTCTACCTGAACACAGATGCGTTTGTACCGGAAAAAGGATTCGACGAGCTAGCTTACTATTTCGGTCGAAATCTCAGAGATCATATTGCCGCAGCATCGAATAATTTATCGGGTGCTGAAAAACGATTTTTTGAAAGAAGTGTGTACTATGATCAACTTTGTCAAAAATCTGTTAACATACTTAACGATCTTTCGAAGGAACTGGGCATGAACTCGTTACAGGCGATAAATCGTAAAGCATTGGAACTACAGGCAAATGATATTGAAGCCGGTGACACAGAGCAAAGAATGAACTTCGGAATTTACTTTTATAACGAAGCAAGCGACATAAATGACGATGAGAAAAAATAGCAGCGGCAATTTACGCTTTGAATTCGCTGACAAGTCTGTCATGCGACCGCTTAACCTGGTCTTTTTTCTTGTTTTCCCCCTGTCTGCATTAATAAATTTTGCAAATGCTGACAACTATTGTGACGAAAGCGGAGTCAGCGGTAGATCAAGCACGACAGCACCCGGCATTGGCGGCACGGGTAAAAACCGACCGGCTAAAACCATCGGCATCGGCGGTACAGGCAGGTCGGCCAAGAATATCGATATTGGTGGTACCGGTAAGCCTGCAAAAGATATTGGGATTGGAGGCACTGGAAACTCAGCAAAAAATATTGAAAGCGATGACGGCACCGGGATTGGTGGAACCGGCGTCAGAGGCACAATTACTCGATTTGGCAGTATTTGCGTTAATGGGATTCGCATTCGTTATAGTAAAAATACACCCATACTTTTAAATGGTCGTCGGGCTAGGGCATCGCAACTGACACTAGGTCAAGTGGTCATTGTTGGCGCCCTTGGAAAAGGCCATGAGCTCAAAGCCAACCATATACAGATACAAAATGAACTAGCGGGTCCCATTGAATATATCAACCAGGAACAGGGGACTATTCAAATTCTTGGGCAAAAAATAAAGCTCTCGCAAATATTACGCAAACATTTTTCAAACCTTAAACGCAATAATTATTTAGCGGTCAGTGGATTACGAAATAACAAGGGAACTGTGATTGCCACCCATATAAAATGGCTTCCAGCAATAGACAAAGTCAGCCTTGCAGGACCTGTCACCAAAATTGAACTCGGTGCTGTTCATATATATGGTAAGCGAATAAAGGTTTCCTCTTTGCAACGTCTAAAACTTCAAGTCGGTACTCGTATTTCAATCGAAGGCAGGCTCAAAGGAAATGAACTTGTTAGCAGCCGTATTCGAAAACTAGCAAATATTCCATTTAGTGGTCGCTATAAACAAATTTCACTACAGGGCTACCTGAATAAACGTACCAGCGGCGCCTATATTGCACTTGATGGTTTAAAAATCAAATTAGACAGAAATTCAGTTGTCGAAAACGGGTACTCAAATATGCTTGGTGCAAATACGCGTGTACGCGTATTAGTATCCGTAAGGGAAGATAAGTCACTTGTCGCCAAACGAATCAGAATTGAATACCACCATCCGGATCGAGAGCAATATAAAGAAATAACGAGAGGCATCATACCGAAAAAAAAAATATCATTAAAACCAAAGGAAAAAAATAACCGGCTGTTGGCAAAAGATGAGAAGAACAGATCGCCCTCAATAAGTAAAGTAGAAAAAGAAAAAATTGAAAAACAGGAAGTTGAAAAAGAAGAAATTGAAAAGGAAAAAATTGAAAAAGAGGAAGTTGAAAAAGAAGAAATAGAAAAAGAAGAAATGGAAAAAGAGGAAGTTGAAAAAGAAGAAATTGAAAAAGAAGAAATTGAAAAAGAAGAAGTTGAAAAAGAAGAAACTGAAAAAGAAGAATCTAAAAAGGAAAAAGATAAAAAATCTTAACTACTGTTTTTGCTGATTAACCACAATCACAGCAGGGATCGCTTTGTCCCTGTTGTCGTGTTTTTTAAATCCACACCAATTTGAACAATACTGACAATATCTTTGCTGTAGCATATCCTCGCGCCAAGCGCGCATTTGCGGGCCATTCCAAACCGATTTAAACCCATTTTCAAATATATTACCAAGATCACACGAATCATAAGTACAACACGGATTAATTTCACCACGAACACTAATGGCCACTAGTTGCGTAAAGGGTGCCTGACAAATCCCACGCGTCTGCTGTTGGTGATAACCTTCGCGATAAAAGGGCAGTTCATATATGTTTGAAGCAATACCCAGCCGTTTACATTCGGCATCTATGACACGTTGAAAGTCCTGATATACTTCAAGTGATTGCAGCGGATTAAAACCAGTATCGGCGACCGTGTGCATACCTTTTTGCAACTGAAACCTTATTCGCGTGATTGCCTTAAACTGACTCGCCCATTTAGGCATGTCTTTTAGTGTCTCCAGAGTTTGCTCGCTAACCACCACCCATATTTCCACGGGTATATTGCAAACCTCTGCAAATGTGTGAATATTGTCTTCAATAACCTTCAGATCAGCGCCGCGTATGTTTTGCATATACACCGGATCAGGCGAATCAATACTTATATGCAACATATCCAATCCCGCTTGCTCAAGCCTCTTAGCGGCAGTGGCTGTTAATAATATCCCATTACTAGTAAGCCTTACTTCGGGAATATATTTTTTCGCAAGTGCAATCGCATCGTATATTCTCTTATAAAGTAGAGGCTCACCAATGTTGTACAATAATAATCTTTTGGTGCCTTTAAGCTGTACTATAATTTCTTCAAATTTCTCATAAGGCATATCCTTGTGGCCATATTGCTTTTGCCATTCTGGGCTTGCCTGGTTGCACCATTTACAACGCAGGTTACAACGGGTTGTCAATTCCAGTTGGACATGGGATGGCGTATGATAACAATATGTACTCGCGTGTTTTTTAAATATTTTTAGCTCCAGATACTTCACCAGTTCCAGAAATTTTCTGGTTCTGGTTCTGCGCCATAGCCCAAATAAATGATGAAAGAATCTTAAAATCATGGTGTTGACAGTTTACCTCTTGCCACAATGCCGTTAAATCCGTAGTTAACCTCATGCTTAGCAAATTCTGGTCCTGAAAACCATTTTTTTATGGTTTTTAATCTTTGAGGATAGTCATACTTAGGCGACAACATATCAAAAGTATTCAGGTAGGCCCATTGCTTCGCCCTACTGTCATCCAATCCCAGATTGCGGTGATCGGCAACTAAAAACAACCAGTTTATGTTTCTACCAACAAACGGTATTTTTCCAATCCACCTTGATAAAGGCCACATAAAATTAATGTAATTGACGACAGATTGGTATAGTTTTTCCGGCGCCATTCTAGTCGTCAGCGGCCGAACGTAATATTTAGTCGGTGGCGCCGGGGTAAATGATAAAAAACGGCCCAAGGCATTTTTTTTATATATATCAATCGCAACTTCACCATCCTTTTTTACTTTAGACATAAATGACCTGAAAGCAGCATAGGGGTTAGGCGTATGTTGAAGGACACCAAAGCAGAATGCTTTGTCGAAAAAATAATTTCTCAATGGCGACTTAAATATATCTGCCTGAATAATCAATACATTATCTTTATTACCATTAGCCTTATAATTGGCATCAACCGCACTACTATAATCAAATGAAATGACCATCGCATTCGTACTAGCGGCTTCGTGAGTAAAACGCCCTGAACCACAACCCGCTTCAAGAATGGTTTGGCCGCTTAAATTTTTAGCCCATAAGGTTTCCTCGAAAAACCGCATATTTGACTCAGAAATACCACTAAATTTGTCGTGTTGCGTGTCGTGATGCAGGTTCCACTGTAATCCAAAATTATCAGCGTAATTGTCGGTTGTGACAAATCTAGGTATACTGCGCTCAATTGGATAGGTAATTTCGCAAGATTTACAGACAAGCCCACCCGTCGTCACTCTATCTTTATCCTGTTTTTTTATTGACTCTATATAAAGTTCCCCTTCACACTCAGGGCAAACCAGATATTTAAGGTGACTTATTTTCATTTTTTGACGCATTACCAAAATTGCAAAACCAGATACTACTACCTACTAAAGATCGGCGATCAAAAACAGATCTTTAGAGTATAGTCAAATCTATCAACATTTTAATTGGCAAGATAACTTAAATTTTGTAAGCTATTTTTGTTTTATATGCGTCACTATTACCTTTGGTAACTCGATATTAGTCGGCACGTTATCAATCAATGTAGCAAAGAGTCTTTTGTTTTTAAAACCTCTCCCATTTAAAAAATACCATTTATGATCACCGGAATATTTCAAAGCAAGCAGGTATCCCTTACTATAAATTCTACTTTTTTTATTTTTAATTTTATGCGTCACTATCGATTCTGTTGGCAGGATCGCCATCAGCGTTCCGTTAAACCGATAGACCCGCTTGGGTCTGGATATTGTATATTTCTCATAGCGATATTGTTTATTTTTGATCAGGTCCGCTATTTTTTTTATTCGTTCTATCAAAGCACGACGGTTTGCGCCAAGTTTCTTCAAGACCCTGGTAGGCATCGCATCAACCAGCACCCTAACATTACCTTGCATACTGGCCTGCTTAAGTTTTTCAGCTTCCATCATAACGATAGTCACTAACTTCTCTGTACTAGGCTGGGACATAGCGCTGGTCGATGCAATAGATAAAAACAGGATTATGCTAAACCAGTACACATTTAATCGCCACTTGATGCGGGCTTTCATTACCGACCCCTAACTGGACTATGCCTATAAACTGTTTGAAATATAATCAAAAGAATCCCATCCCAGCGCATAGAAAATTCGAACTAAATGGATTATATTTATATCATATATTTGGCAGTAACCCGAAGATAATTTTAGCAATGGGAGTGAATCATGAAAATTTGGCTACCTTTATTGGTTACTTTATTTATTAGTGCCTGCCATTACCACCCAGTCCACCCAGGTACCGGCCACCCCTATCGGGTTCCTTATAATTCAGCTATAGATTTGCATGCACAATTGGATTTTCATCCAGATACTGTTGCAATCTATATACAGAATGGACATATCATTAACGCAAACACAATCGATAGTTATAGGCCCTATTGTATTTTTGAACTAAGACGTAAATATGGATCGCCTGTTTCCATTAGACCTGGTCTATTTATCATCTATAAAACGCGCTATCCTTACTTTGCCGACAATCAACAACTCAATAACCGCTCGGCGAAAATTGTCATGGCAAATACCAGTGTTAGTCATTTAGAATATGAGACCGAAATGTATCTTTCGTCCCGGGTTCAGTCCAATATGTATAAATTGACGTGTAAACACTGGGTCGATCCCTTGCACGCCAGGCATCTCTTTTTACCTGAAATACAATTAGCGCTGGGTGATATTGCAACACTTCGATTTGAAGAATAAACACTTAATCTTCTTATACTCTTAAATAAAATACCCCTGTAATTTTTCTGCCTATTAACTATAATCAGCTTATAGTTGGGACATAAACACAAATTTTTTTAACCCTATCAAGCTCTTAATGTTATTTGCTAATTATATGTGCCTAGCAATTTGCATTGAGCTGTTATGGAGATTAGCACCCGATAGGTAAAAGGAACCGCTTCGATCATGGCTTATAACAAAATAACATCAATATGTTTGAGTGTGATTGTGATCGCAAGCATTTCTGTATTGACCGCACGTGTACTACTCGCTAGACCCGCTATCGATAATACGCTGCTTGCAACTAAAAACCCTAGTAAACTGCAAAAACAGCTAAGCAAACAAGAAACATTAAAGCTAAAAAAAAATGGTAAAGATATCTATTCTAGCCAATGCGCTTCTTGCCACCTCCCTGCTGGAGAAGGAATCATTGGCACGTTTCCAGCGTTAAATAATATTCGTGGCGGTAGAACTATCACCAGAAAGCAAATTAAGGTTTTGCTTGAAGGCAGTACAAAAAATCCGATGCCCGCGTTTAGCGACCTGTCCGATTATGATATCGCCTCGGTTTTAACCTATATTAATTCCAGTTGGGGAAACAACGGCGCTAGCGTAAGTGCAAAAGAAGTTAAAATACATCGCCAATAATAACCAGCTGATTTTCGCGATAAGATTCAAGTAAGCCCTATAACCCCAAATGGATAAAGCATAAATTTAAGCTATAACTAACCTATACATGTAAACGATTACGAGACGCCCTATCGTGTTATTAACAAGACTGGTTCCAGCCAACAAGGCGCACCAGCGTGTCCTTATTGCCTTGTCAACCATCGCTCCGATTATTGCGGTATTGATTCCATTCGGCTCGGCTTCATATCTGGAATATACTCTTTTTGTTGATTATGATCTGGTCACAGGAAAGGAAAGCAAGACCAATATCAGTCGAATTTTCGCACTACTGATACTGGCACCCTTTTTTATGTTGTATTTTCGCAGGCCTTTTCCGTCACCAAAACGAGTGTTGCTATTATCTTCCCTGATTCTATTGATAGCAGCGCTTGAGTTGCTTGCTTTTAGCCGCGCCTATCAAATCTATTTTCTAACTCTTCTAGTTATTAACCTGCCTATCGGCATTGGAATCTACCTGCGAATAAATAACATTAACAACAAGCGTTCATCTATTCCAATACTGATACCAAGTAGCATAGCATTCGGCGAACTCCTGTTATATCTGTTTTCGCCATTTTCAATTGTCAGTGGGCTGTCTGATAATATCGGTCTCGTTGAACTAGCACATATAAGCCGATTCGAATGGCACGTTCCAGTAACCATGCTGATGGTATTATTACTCTATTTTACCATTATCCTGTATGGCTTAAATTTGCGTTTTGGAAAATTGCTATATCATGTACTGCCGAGAACCATGTATCTTTTGCCACTGATTATTTTTATCAGTATGGTCACAGCATGGCCTCATTATTCGCTAAACGATATTTTTGGATTTCTTAAGTGCGTGCTTTTTTTATACTCTTTACTTATTTTGCTCGCCTTCGCCTTTGGGGAAATACTTGTGCAATCGGTACATAAACGTCAACATAATCCGGAAACAGCAAGCACCTTAAATACCTGAGATTAGTCACTGATGACAAAGGAAGCTATCGTACTCTAAAAATACACCACAAATATTAATTTTATTATTAATCAATCGAAAATTTAATTCAATTTCAGTGTTCGATAGCCTGATTTTTGCTTTGTATTTAACGTAGTTCCGAAATTAAACTTACACTCAAAGTTGCCGAAATAATTATTAACCATGGATATAGAAACCTTAGGAAATCTATTACAGATCCTGACGCAATGACCATTAAAACCCTTATTTGTGATGACTCCAGTTTTGCGCGCAAGCAAATTCAACGATCGCTTCCCGAAAGTTGGAAATTTCAAATTACTCAGGCGAAAAACGGCCAGGAGTGTATTAACGAACTAAAGGCGGGAAAAGGTGATTTGCTGTTCCTGGACCTGAATATGCCGGTTATGGACGGCTATCAAGTCCTGGAGGCGATACAAAAACAAAATCTAAAAACAGTGGTGATTGTCGTCTCAGGCGACATCCAACCGGAAGCACAAAAACGGGTAATGATGTTTGGCGCGCTTGAATTCATCAAAAAACCCGTAGCAAAAAGCGTATTAGAGTCTGTACTGGAATCAAAAGAGGTCTATAAAAAGTTAACCAGCAACGAGGTCTCTGAGCTTTCGGATGAAATACGTGATGGTTATAAGGAAATAGTTAACGTTGCCATGGGTCAGGCTGCTGATGCCCTGGCACGTGTCCTGGGTGCATTCGTTATCATGCCTATTCCGAACGTCAACATGCTTGAGGTTAGCGAATTAACCATGGCACTCAATGAGGTGTCAGAAAAACAAGATGTTTCTGCGGTATGCCAGGGATTTATTGGCGCGGGCGTGGCCGGTGAAGCGTTAATTCTATTTAGCCAGTCAAGTATGTTAGACATCGCCGAACTTATGAATTTTAAGTCCGAATTGACCAAACAGACAGAGCTTGAGCTGCTTATGGACATTTCCAGTATACTCAGTGGCGCTTGCCTGCAGGGAATTTCCCGGCAGTTAGATTTTAAATTTACTCAGAGCCATCCTGTCATTCTAGGACGCCACATTAAAATAGAGGATCTCTTCAAACGTTGTGAGAAACGTTGGCAAAAAACCTTGACGATAGAAACGTCGATTAGCATCGAAGACCGCAATATCAACTGCCAATTATTGTTATTATTTACCGAAGATTCAATCCCGCGCCTTAACGAATTTGTCAGTTATCTGATCGAGTAAAGCAAGGTAAACCATGTCTGATAAATCAATCGATGAATTACACTGGATGATGGGAATGCTACACACCATTAACGTGGGGCTGGTAGTGGTCGACCTGGAATACCGAATAAAAGTGTGGAATGAGTTTATGGAAAACCGCAGTGGCATGAAGGCGTTTCATGTGCGCGATCATCTATTATTCGAGTTATGCCGTGAAGTTCCAGAGCGCTGGTTTAAAAATAAAGTAAAATCAGTTTCCAAAATAGGAAACCAATCATTTACTATTTGGGAACAAAACCCGTATTTGTTTAAGTTTAAAAATTATCGCCCCATTACCGGTGCCGTCGAATATATGTATCAGAACACCACCTTTATTCCCCTATCCTCTCCCAATGGCGAAATTCAACATGTCGGCATCATTGTTTACGACGTAACTGATATGGCTGTTACCAAACTGGAATTGGAAACATCTAATAGCTCACTGGAGCTGCTCAGTCGTACAGACCGTTTGACCCAACTAAATAACCGTGGTTATTGGGAAGAATGCCTGGAAACTGAATTCAAACGCGTCAAGCGAACCAAGCAACCGGCCAGTATGATTATTTTCGATATTGATCATTTCAAAAAAGTCAACGATACCTATGGCCATATGGCCGGGGACGAAGTCATCCGCCAAACTTCAGACGCATTACGCCAGAGTATACGTGAAACAGATGTACCAGGGCGTTATGGCGGTGAAGAATTTGTTTTAATATTGATTAATACCAAACCCAAAGACGCCTTTATTTTGGCAGAACGCCTGCGAAAAAAAATCGAGGCACTGACCGTCACTTTCGAGGGGAAGGCAATCAAATACACGGTCAGCTTGGGTATCGCTGAAGCGACACCCGCGATGCAAGACCACAAGGAATGGTTGCAATATGCGGACCAGGCTTTATATACGTCAAAAGAGTCTGGTCGTAACAAGACAAGCACACATAAACCTACTGCGGAAGAAAAAACGGTTGTGCGCAAAGCTTAAACTAAATCGCTGTTGATAAGCAATTCAGATATTTTTAATATTTCCGCTGACATAGCCAAACTATTAACCCATTCTTGTGGAATTCCCGATAACCCATAATAGGCACCGGCGATCTGTCCGCAAATTGCTGCTGTTGTATCAGCATCGTCACCGAGGTTAGCCGCCATCAATATTGCCTGGCGATAACTATCACTATGGTAAAAACAGTACAAAGCCGCCTCGAGACTTTCAACTACATACCCACTGCCTTTAATATGCGCCGCATCCTTATACCGATAATCGCCACTGGCTATCGACTTCAACTTACGACTACTGATTGTCAGTGGACAAAATTGATGCAAGCAATTTTTATCAGTTTCGCCGGCAAAGATGCTATGCAATATTAACGCTAATAAAACACAGGCCTCAAGACATTCCTTGGCCCCATGAGTCGTTCGCGAACTTTCCGATGCGTATTTTAAAATATCGCCCCGATCCGGGTAATAGAAAATCACAATGGGTGCCAGGCGCATAATCGACCCATTGCCCGCTGACTGTCGGTCTAATGAACCACAAAACGGATTTAAGGTTGGCCGGTATTTTTCTAATGCATTACGCACGGTATTTCCAATATCAAAACAACGGCCATTACTACTCATATAGCCGTTGCGATACCAGTCGCAATAACGACGCATCTGATCTGCAGCATCGAAACCGTTTGATTCAATCAAACTTTGTGCAAGACACAACGCCATCGACGTATCGTCAGTCCATTCTCCCCTTTTAAGATTAAACGGGCCTCCTCCGATCATATCGGTCATAGGCTCAAAAGATCCACGTGGCTTAAACTCCACCGTTGTACCGACTGCATCCCCACACGCTAAGCCGACCAGACTGCCTTTTAATTTATTAATCTTATCTGACATTTAATATTCCGTTGGTATTGCTAAAAACCTTGACTTCAATCTTTAGAAAAACAAATAATTGATAAAACCAGTACGATTAAAGTATTTGCTTATAATGGCACCTATAGGAACAATAAATCATTAGAAATCCCACCATAAAGAAAACAAAATATTTCATAACATGGTTTAGTATGATGATTGGTTACCGCGTGGTAATAGCACTGCTTTTAGATCTTTCAGTACTTTTCTTCCGGGGAACTAACTCACGATAGTCCCAAATATTCTATCGGTGATTTCATGGTCATTTAAAAGTAAATGACCAGCGTTGGGTATAAAATAGCACTCGCACTGATTTAGCTGCTTTATAAATGAACGTACTGGCGTAATCGGCATTAGCATATCCGATTCACCATGCCAAACATGTATTTTTTTACTAACTTTTCCAAGATCCAGTTGCCAGTCTCCTGTTAGCAAAACAGCATCATGATGCGCAGGTTTTGCTCCCTGCCGGTATGCTTCCTGTATATGATGGACGAATGTTTTTTCGCACCCTTCTGATATCATTTTATTTACGACATCCTTATCCCATTGACATAGTTGCTTTTGAAACATTTTCAAAAACATTGCCGGCTTATTTCTAATTAGCGTTACTGATAACAGGTCAAGAAGTTTGCTTACTAGAGGTGCATACCTAAATAGAAAAAAACTTTTTCTGGTTCCTGATGACATACCATCAGTAAAACCTTTTGTCGCGGTTGGTACCAGGCCGGATATAAGTGTGATGGTATTTACACGGTCTAAAAAACTTATCGCACAGGCTAAGACATAAGGCGCACCGCCTGAAAAGCCTGCCAAATGAAATTTCTTTAGTTGCAGATGGCTTACCAGCTGCTCAACATCGCCTACCCAATCACTAATACTGGCATGAGGAATATAAGTCGATAATCCAAAACCTGGACGTTCAGGTACAATTATTCTGAGATCATACTTTTCCAGTAACGAGTAATTCGCCAAAGCTAAAATACGTGAACCAGGTGACCCATGGAACAACAACAACGGTTTTCCAGAACGGCTGCCATATTCACTATAGGCCAAGTCCCTACCATCTTTTAATTTAATAAATTTATTTTTGTACATAAACGGTCTAATTCTAATAACACCAGGGCACCAACTATTTTTTAAATTCCAAAATGGTTTTGCGGGCACCCGTCAGTCTTATTAAAAAATATTTTCCTGATCAGAAATAGGCACATAAACTTCTATTTTTTATTCATAAAGGACTTGATTACTAGCACCAATACAAAAATAATCGCAGCCCAAAACAATATTCCCATGGACCAATGCCCCCAACCAAATCCCCAGTGCCAATTAGACATAAAGCCTCCGTCGTGCATGATGTTGACCTCCAGAATCTTACGAGTTAGCTGTACGATAACATAAATAAACTGATAACAATTTGACTTTGGTCAAATAAAAACACTTGAGGCGATCTCTATTTAATCTTGGCCTATCAACTTATAAGATGGTTTTGCAATGGAATTCAACGACACTAACGTAATCGTACATCATGAAAAGGTGAGTTACTCACACGGACATTAAACGCACTCGGTGACGCTGATATTGATAACCCAAGGTATCATTACGAGTGATGTTAAAAATTTAGCTCCCATACTAGTTAAATATTATAAAAAGCGTAGCATTAAATTGATACGCTTTTTATAACATATTAAACTTTTTACTCCGTTTGCTCCTGCTGCTTCTGTTGTTGACTATTACCAACTAACCAAAGAACCGCACCGAGAGCGACCATTCCACCGCGAATACCCCAACCAATATCAGTCCCCCAATTGTCAATCCACATTAGCAATTTAAATTCCATTTCTGCAAAGTACAGCCCGATAGAACCAGCACCAAAAAAAAACAATAAACCACCAAGACTTTTCATTATTAGCTCCTGTTATTATAAATATATAAATACAGATTTCACTGTATATAGGTCTATCTAGGATAACCGAATCAAAAGTTTAATCCAATACCTCTATCATTTAAAAATTAGGCGTAAGTTGTTATTATTCAATGCATTTACTATAGTCAACTAAATGGTTCTCATATTTTTGGTAGGTTTTTGGGATTTTATCGCCTTTCAGTCTTCTAGAACGATAACACCGTCGCCAAGGACGCCTATGAATATAGTCTACGAAAATGGTTCACGGCAATAATCAGGAGTAGTAGTATTAGCGCCGATAGAGTAACAAGTAGTATTTTTTTATATATTAATT
>QILK01000009.1 GCA_003233345.1 Gammaproteobacteria bacterium
CTAAGCGTTCGACCAGGTTGCTACCATCGTCAGCGAAACAGGCATTTTTCCCATCGAGCATAAACACATCGCCGGGCAGATACTGATCCCAATTTTTTTGTTGGATACGTACCGACAGCACTTGGTTGAAAATCCATGAGCGTGCAGAAGATAAATAAAGCCCGCGCTGATGTTTTTTAACTCGACTTAGTTTACAATCAAACATTAATTCTGCTTTGCTTAAGTTATTCATGCCAAAGCCAAACCGTTGCTCACCAAAATAATTGGGTACGCCGCGTTGTTGAATTCTTTCTAGGCGTTGTTGCAATTGATCCATCGAGCCGGAAATTTCACGAAGCCGTAATTTAAAATAATTAGCAGATAGGGCGCCACGCTTTAATTTACGGTCATGTCGGCAAGCCTGCAATATCTTTACTTGTGTGCTTTCGAGGGATGAAAAATCAGGATCAGGCTGTCCGGGCAAATGCACGCTAAACCACTGACGGGTGATTGCATGTCGATCTTTCATGCCCGCATAACCTATTGCCATAGGCTTGACCCCCGAAATTTTGGCCAGTTGCTGGGCCAGCCAATCGGTGTTACAGCCACTTTTTTCTACCTGTAACCAAAGATGCTCACCGTGACCCAGCGGTTGAAAGGGTATGATTTCATTTACCATAAAGTCAGAATTGACCGATTTAATACGGCCCTTTATCGGTGCGGTACCATAAGCTTTTAGCAGATCGGTGAATTGATACACGTCTTTTTTCCAAAATGTAGAAGAATAATTTTGACTGATAGAAAATACTATGGATAATAGGCATAAGATTTTACACTATACTGGAGCAATATGGAAAGCAGATGGAATGACTCAGAAGCAAACGCTTGCCGCAGTGAACTGGACTTGCGTGTTTATACATCCCGATTACTGGGTGCTGACCCGGCTCTGATTTTATATGGCGGTGGAAATACTTCTGTAAAAGTAAAGCAGCTTGATCTATTTGGTAATCAGCAGGATATTCTCTATGTCAAAGGTAGTGGATGGGATTTAAAAACCATTGAAGCGGATGGGTTTGCACCACTAAGACTGGAACCAGTAAAAGCGATGGTGACACTGGAATCGCTGAGTGATCCGGACATGATGCGCGAACTAAAAGCCCTGTCAATTAATCCATCGGCCCCTGCACCTTCAGTGGAAACTATTTTACACGCGATCCTCCCATATGCTTATGTGGATCATACCCATGCAAATTCTGTTTTGGCTATTACAAATTCAAGCAAAGGTGATGAGCTGGTTAACGAAATATACGCTGATCAGGTGGTAATCGTACCCTATGTAATGCCCGGTTTTGATTTGGCAAAATTGTGTTCTGTAGAATATAAACGTCAGGCAGGTGTCAACACGATTGGAATGGTGTTGATGAATCATGGCATATTTTCATTTGCTTCCAGCGCAAGAGAATCGTATGAGCGTATGATTACACTTGTAGACAAAGCCGAACAGTATTTAAGAGCAAAAAATGCTTACATTTTTAGTTCGGTTGATCGTCCATTATCCTCCAGTGCCGATCCACTAACATTGGCCCGCTTACGTGCTGATGTGTGCAGCATCACCACTACATCAATGTTAATGTTGAATAATAAAACCAGCATGGTTAGCGATTATATCGCGCGCAAGGATCTTAATCAGATTTCGCAGCAAGGTCCCATTACTCCCGATCATGTGATCCGTACAAAGCGATTGCCATTAATCGGACGTGACTTGGCTAAGTACAGTCAAGAATATCAACAGTATTTTAATCGCAATAATGCTCGCTCTGGTGACAATAAAACAATGCTGGATACCGCTCCCAGAGTGATACTGGATGATGAACTGGGCATGTGTACCTTCGGAAAGTCTGCTCAGGCATCCGTTACGGTATCAACGATTTACCAGCATACGATTAATGTTATCTGTAGTTCGGCGAAACTAAGTGAATATGTTGCATTGGCGGATACTGATATTTTTGATGTAGAATACTGGGATCTGGAGCAAGCCAAGTTGAATAAAGCGGGTAAACCCCTGATGTTTTCTGGCGAATCGGTTTTGATAACGGGTGCTGCATCCGGAATTGGCTTAGCTTGTGTTAAAGCGTTTCTTAACCTTGGGGCTGCGGTCATTGGTCTCGACAAAAACCCTGCGATTACCGCTCTTAGCGATAATGCAGCTTATCTTGGTTTAGTTTGTAATTTAAGCGATGAAAATCAGATCAAGCATTCTATTGCCGAGGCAGTAAGAAGGTTTGGCGGTATTGATATGTTGGTGCTCAATGCCGGTATTTTCCCCCAAAGCTGTAAAATTGAATCGATGTCCTCTAACCTTTGGCGTGATGTGATGTCGGTTAATTTAGATGCGACAATGGTTGTCCTGCGTGAGTGTTTACCCTATCTTAAACTGGCATATCATTCGGGCCGAATTGTACTTATTGGGTCAAAGAATGTAACAGCGCCTGGACCTGGCGCGGCCGCTTATTCGTGCGCAAAAGCGGCAGTCAATCAGCTCGCCAGAGTCGCCGCATTGGAACTTGCTGACAATCATATCCGTATCAATACCTTACATCCGGATGCAATATTTGATACGGGTATATGGAATGACCAGATTCTTGCTGAGAGGGCGGCTCATTATGGGTTGGATGTCGAGCAATACAAGACAAAAAATTTGTTGGGAGTTGAATTGCAAAGTCAAGATGTCGCTGGGTTAGCAGCTGCATTATGTGGTCCATTGTTTAGCAAATCAACGGGGATACAAATAGCGATAGATGGGGGTAACGAAAGAGTAATATAACTTTTAATTCACATTATATCTATTTTTGAAAAACCTGCCTTGTGTATTTCCTTTGCGTGTTAGCTTGTCTTATTCCCTTTGTTTTATGAGTATAGCTATTTAGAAATCGAATAGTTGGACGATATATAAGTCTAGACGGATGCTGATTATATTCATTGCCTGTGCTATGAAATTCATTATTAAAAACCAACTAATTTAAGATCACGGAAATAGGTAACTTAAATGGTAAAAGTCGGTCAGTATTGCATGATAGTAAAGGGAAATGTTAATCAGGTGTCTAGAGGCGATTAAAGATGACCATTCGCATATGGAGGATATTGTTAGGGTTGTCTCTGTTATTAGCACTGTATTTTGACATGCGGTTTATGATTTGGGGCATCATTGGAATTCTGTTTTTTGAAGGATTAGCTAATTTACGTATCGTTAGTCTTCTAAACAGTTTGTTAGGTCATAATATAGAAAACAACAATACAGGTTGCTTAGGGATAAAGTTCGAAGCGACTATTGGTTTCGAGGCCGAGCGCGCCTTGAGTCTAATCATTTCATCGCTCTTATTTATTACTTATGTACTCTATTTCGATCAGGTTTGGTTTTTCCCATGGTTTATCGCATTTGCCATTATTGGCGCGGGTGTCAGTGGTGTCTGTCCGATGTTTTTGTTTTTAAAGTGGCTCGGATTTAAGTGAATAAAGAAGAATCGAATAAACAGACTACCGATATCGGTATAAATGGCTTACCCTTAAAAATCACTGGCATTGTTTTTTGGGGAATGGTGTTATTGGGGATACTTGCCTCGTGGGTATTGATTGAGGTTCATAGTGAAACACTAAAAGACAAAGATAAATTGCGGCTGCAATCGGCAGCTCTGGAAGTTAATCGAATATTTCTGGCTAACACACATCGCGATGATAAGCAGTTGCGGCTTGGGATGGAGAAATTGCTTACCCAGATTGGGATAGAGGGCCTGGCGCTAGAAATCGAGGGTCGCAAGCTGATATTTGGTAATATGGTGTCATCCTGCGAGGCTAAGTCATCGATGGTATCGCTTTACAGGGTCGATGGAAAAGGAGGTCAAAAATCTCTTAAAAACTCCAAATTAACCGTTTGCATGCCCGATACATCAAAAGCCGTCTCTTCCTATCGGAAAAATGTTGTGATTTTTATGGCAATATTATTTTTCTCATTTGGGGTTGTATTACAGACGATATTAAAAAAGCTCCTGTCGGAACCCTTTGTACAAATGGTCGATACCGCTAAGCGTATATTTGAAGGTCAATCCGAAAAACGATTTAATCAAGCGCGCGCGGACGAATTCGGTTTTCTCGGTAAATTTATTAATCAGGTGCTTGATCAGCAGAATAAGAAGTCTTGTGAATTGAAAGCAGCACTCGAACGAGAGCAACAAGCCGATATTGCCCTGATAGAGGAGAGAGAGCGAGCCGAGGTTACAATACAGTTTTTGCATGAGGCGGTAATCACAATTGATCAGAGCTTGTGTATTCAGACGCTAAATAAATCTGCGGAGAAAATGCTGGGCTATTCAAGTGAAAACGTCAAAGGCCGCTTGATAGGCGATGTAGTGACGTTTGTTGATGAGCAGACAAAAAAATTATTGGATATACCTTTAGGCAATTGTCTTGAAAGCAAAGACAATGGAAGCATAAAAGTCAGCTGCGGATTGCGGTGCATTAATGGTATTGAAATAGATATCACCATATCAGCCTCTGCTATTAAGAACTATTCTGGTAAGGTGATGGGTGTGGTCGTCGTTATTCAGGATGTTGGTATAGAGCGGGAAATGGAACGCAAGCTCTTATACCAGGCGAGCCATGATTGGTTAACTAGTCTTTATAACCGACAAGAGTTTGAAAAACGACTGCACCAATTTTTGCAAACGGCTAAAAAACAACGTCTGGAACATGTATTGTGTTATATGGATCTGGATCGGTTTAAAATTGTAAATGATACTTGTGGTCATGTGGCGGGTGACGAATTAATCAAGCAGGTAGCCAATTTATTTAAGCTCAAAACTCGGGATACCGATGTGCTGGCGCGTCTGGGTGGCGATGAGTTCGGTTTAATTCTTTCCGGGTGCTCCATTAACAAAGCAAAAAATTTCGTAGAACGGTTAAGAAGAAATGTAGAGGACTATCGCTTTAATTGGAAAGGCAAAGCATTTGAAATTGGTGTTAGCATCGGTATTGTTGCCATTAATATTTCTACTAATAGCACCGCAGAAGTACTATCGTCTGCTGATATGGCGTGTTATACAGCAAAAGAGCGGGGTAGAAATGCGATTCATGTGTTTGAAGCAACTGACACAGATATACTGCGACGGGCGGGTGAGGCGCAGTGGTTAAGTAAAATCAAAGATGCGCTCAAAGAAGATCGATTTTGCTTGTACTATCAGCCAATAGTGCCGGTCGATAAGAAAAAACAAGAAAAATTGCATGTTGAAATACTTCTGCGCATGGTCGATGAAGAAGGCGCGATATTATCGCCTGGCGTCTTTTTACCTGCTGCTGAGAGATATAACCTAGTGGCGCGTATAGACAGATGGGTAATACAAAAGGTGTTTTCCTCAATATCATCAGAAATGAAGAGTCACTATTCTAATTCTATAACAAGCAAGGAATGTCTATTTAATATTAATTTATCCGGCGATAGTATTGGAAATCTGGAGTTACTGGATTTTGTCAAACTTAATCTACAGCACTACTCAATACCACCGGAAGTGATATGTTTCGAAATTACCGAAACGGCAGCAATATCAGATATGGGAAACGCAATTAAATTTATTGAGGCGATGAGAGCCTTGGGTTGTTTTTTTGCACTTGATGATTTTGGGAATGGTATGTGTTCTTTTTCATATCTAAAGGTACTTCCTGTGGACTATTTGAAGATAGATGGAAATTTTGTCAAAAGTATGATCACTAAATCTATTGACAAGGAGTTGGTTAGAGCGGTTAATCAGGTAGGCCATGTCCTTGGCATGAAAACCATTGCCGAGTTTGTAGAAAACGATGAGGTTAGGGATGCGTTAGAAATTATTGGCGTCGATTACGCGCAAGGTTATGGAATAAAGATGCCTGAGCCGTTGACACACCTGTTTGAATCGATGAAAAAATTTAAAAGTGCATAATAAAACCATGCCCGTAGATGTTAAAGACTACTGGCATGGCAAGTTGTTTTTCAAGCCTATTACAGATTAAGTGAATTTATAAGGTAAAATCATCTTCTGCAAAAAAGATATCGAAAAATTCTTTTTCCGAAATAGCGCCGGGCTTATCTTTTGCGCGTAAAACCATGGCTACGTCATAGTCATCCGCACCTTGAATATCGATTTCCTCTTGTATTGATACAGGTCCTTTATCTTTTGCATTATGGACAGCAGCGACATCATAGTCGTCCAGTTCATATGTGGATGCCATCGAAATACCTGAAAATCCTAGTGCAAGTGATAGCGCGATTGGGGCTAGTATTAATTTTTTCATGTGTGCTCTCCTAGTTATTACCGTCAAGTTAAAAAATTATTTTATTTAAAAAGTTATCACGTTAATGTAAATACTATGACTTACGCCCAATCATTTTGTTTCAAATTTATTTGAATTAAAGTTGCAATAATTATTGAACTTTTCCCAATGGGTGAAAATTTTATAGCATCCTTACTAAGGACTAAACTAGCGATACTTGGTTTTTTAGATAGGTATATTATAAGGATTGATCTCTAGATCAAATCTAATCTTATTTTCGAAAGGTTAAGAACCACAGGCGACATCATTTTGAGTGTGAATAGTGCGTTATCGAAAAATTAATCCTATATCAAAATAGAGCATTAGGGGCGGTTTGATAGAATATCATTATGGACTAAAATTAATCGATTGAAGAATAAATGCGCATTACTGACACTATGCTGTCAGTAAGGAAACATTATCATATAATCTAATTAAAAATATAATCAGAGTTTATAAGTCATGGAACCGTTTAAGAATCAGTTTAACAAGAAAATTATTACTGGAATGGCAAAACACTTTGTTAACGCATGGTCTGATTTTAATGACAGGGGGTTTATACGTCTTGCTGCCAAGGATTTGCAGAAGTTGGAGCTTAAAGAGCGTTCAGAGCAGATTATGCTGGCAATGCGTGAGTTTTTACCAGATGATTTCGAGCATACGTCGGAAATACTGTTAGCCACCCTGGCACCTGAAGACAATGGTGTTGGCCCCAACGCTACTGTAAACGAGGAGGGTATCGCGGGTTGGGCGATTATGCCAATGACGCATTATGTTGGATTGTACGGCTTAGGCCATTTTGATCTTTCAATGATTCTGTTTAAAGAGCTGACTAAACGCTTTACCGCTGAATTTGGTATACGTTTTTTTATTTTGAAAAAACCGAAACGTGTTATCCGCGTTTTAAAAAAATGGGTCAAAGATTCTAACCATCACGTTCGCAGACTGGTTTCTGAAGGCGTGCGTCCGCGTTTACCGTGGTCGATGCAATTACCGGTCTTTATCGAAGATCCTGCCCCGATTATTTTATTATTGGAAGAACTAAAAGATGACGAGGAGGAATATGTGCGGCGTTCGGTTGCTAATAACCTAAATGATATTTCCAAAGACCATCCTGATTTAGTCGCCAGAATAGCAAATCAGTGGTTAGTCGAGGCTTCGACACAGCGTTATAAACTAGTTCGCCATGCTTGTCGCACGTTAATTAAACAGGGACATATAAAAACGTTAAAAGCATTTGGATACAGAAAAGCCGATTTAAAATCCAGGCAACTGCGAATTTTGACACCAAAAGTTAATTTCGGTAAAAAATTAGAGTTTGAACTGTCGATAACATCATCTGCAAAAAAGGATCAGGCACTGATTATTGATTATATTATTCATCATCAAAAAGCGAACGGTACATTGTCGCCAAAAGTATTTAAATGGAAAAACCTTACCGTTGCGCCAAACCGGGAAATTACGTTAAAGAAAAACCATGTTTTCAAGCAAATTTCTACCCGGGTCTATTATCCAGGTAGACATAGGCTGGAAATAATGATTAATGGGGCCAGTTTTGGCATGACTGATTTTTTCTTAAAGAAGTAGACTAAAAAATACAGGTATTTTAGTGCTTGCAGTCCCGGTAGATTAGTGATTTTCCAAGGACTGTCGTACCCTGGGTATTTCGGTCTCTACCTAATACAACGACATCACCTTTTGTGGTGGCAATATGGGTTTTGCATCCGGCTCTAATAATTGACTTGCCCATGACATTGACTTTTGACTCAAAGCAATACCAACCATTTGGGTTTTTTAGTACATAAGTGGTTTTTGACATGACATTGACGGCCGGTTTAATGTAGATCAATTGCGGGTAACTGGTATTTGTATAGTCAGAAATATTGTCACCAAGTCCAAAAACTCTTACTTTAGCACCCATGAGTCTGAATCTAATACTCGCTTTATTTCTAAAAGGGTGGTTTCTCCAAGCGCCTAAACATCGACGTACGTCCGACCAATAGGGCGAACTGGTACTTTGCATATTATAGCGTTTACTATATTGCCGCTGATTAAGGTCTGCGCTCACATTGCTCATCCAAAATAGATTGGCAAATAGTAAAATAGTAGTGGCTTTCATAAACACTCCCCCGATTTTAACGGGATACTAGCGGATGGCTATTATAACATTAAATAATTGCAAATAAGTATCGAACGCGTCCTTGATTTTTCGGGTAAAAGCCTATTACGTCTACGTGTTTTCAATTGTAAAGGCACAGCGATAACAATAAATTAAAGGTATTATATATAAGTATTATCTGATATAGTACGCAGCCTTTTATTCGGTAAATTTCCCCTAAGGTTAGATTATGTTCCAGCTGGGTTGCGTTAGTCGTGTATGTTTCAAAAATGAGATCTTGTCCGGTTTAACCGTGGCACTGGCATTGGTGCCAGAGGCAGTGGCTTTTGCATTGATCGCTAAGGTAGATCCGTTGGTCGGGCTATATGCTGCGTTTATGGTGGGATTATTAGCGGCTATCTTTGGTGGTCGTCCAGGTATGATTTCGGGTGCCACTGGTGCTATGGCAGTTGTGATGGTTGCACTGGTTGCTGAGCACGGTGTGCAATACCTGTTTGCGGCAGTGGTTTTGACGGGGCTGGTGCAGATAGGCGCCGGGGTGCTAAAGCTGGGGAAGTTTATTCGCATGGTACCGTACCCGGTTATGCTTGGTTTTGTGAATGGTTTGGCGATTGTCATCTTCCTGGCACAGCTACAAAGTTTTCAAGTGACTTCTTCGTCCGGTGACAAAGCATGGTTATCAGGCGATGCGTTATTAGTTTTTTCAGGTCTTATTATACTAACGATGGCAATTATCCACTTATTGCCGAAATTAACCGGTGCTTTTCCTGCAACCTTAGCTGCGATCATAGCGGTTAGTTTGCTGGTATTTGGGTTAAATCTAGAAACACTAACCGTTGGCGATCTGGCAAAAATTGATGGCGGTTTTCCGGCGTTTAATCTGCCTTCAGTGCCTTTTAGTTTTGATACATTAATGATTATTTTGCCTTATTCACTCATCCTGGCGGCAGTGGGTTTAATCGAATCACTGTTAACACTGAGTTTAATTGATGAAGTCACCGATACTCGTGGCAATGGTAATCGCGAGTGCATGGGCCAGGGAATTGCCAATACCGTCACCGGTTTTTTTGGTGGAATGGGCGGCTGTGCGATGATTGGGCAGAGCATGATTAACGTAAACTCTGGCGGACGGCAGCGTCTGTCCGGAATCGCGGCTGCTTTGTTTTTGCTGATGTTTATATTATTCGCGTCACCGCTAATAGAACGGATACCGATGGCCGCATTAGTCGGTGTAATGTTTATTGTGGTACTTGCGACGTTTGAGTGGTCAAGTTTGCGTATCATGAGAAAAATACCTTTGACCGACGCGTTTGTTTTAATACTGGTTTCGGCGGTCACCGTGTTTACCGACCTGGCAGTTGCCGTTGTGGTTGGTGTTATTGTCTCGGCTTTGGTCTTTGCCTGGGAAAACGCCAAGCATATCAATATAAAAACCTATGACGACGAAACAGGCTCACGTGTGCATGAGCTAAATGGGCCACTATTTTTTGGATCGGTTAATAATTTTTTGGAGCTGTTTACACCAGAAGAGGATGCGGACGATGTGATTATTGAATTTCAAAACTCACGTGTAGCGGATCACTCAGCGATCGAGGCGATCGATACCCTGGCAGAAAGATATATTAAAGCAGGCAAAAAACTGCATTTGCGGCACTTAAGCGAAGATTGCCGCAAACTCCTAAAAAAGGCCGGCAATCTGGTAGAGGTAAACGTACTGGAAGATCCCCGCTATCATGTCGCCGTCGATCGCTTGTAGCCCGGACTTCGCGCAGCGAACGCCGGGAAAAAACGAATTTAAATTCGATTAAAACAAGAGTATGGTTAAGTCAGTCGACAGCTAACTTAAGTGCGGAAGAATAGGATGTTCGTTCCCCGGCGTTCGCTGCGCGAAGTCCGGGCTACTTGCTGGTTTGACCCTGATTGTTTATAAAATTGACTATATCTTTTAGTACCGGACGTCTATTTTGGAATGGTTTTGATAGGGCGGCGATTAGTCCGACGTGGCTCATGTCTTTATAGATGATCGAATCAACTTTTCCACCGAATTTTTTAACTCTATTACTCATATTGGTAATATTGCGCGGGTGGACCGTGGTATCTTTATCACCATATAATAATAACATGGGTGGTTCTTTGCCAGTAACAAAGTTGATGGGTTGGGATCGATAAAAATATTCTTTCGGGGCAAATACTTTTTTCTGATAATCTTCGGTAAAAGGAAAAAAGTCATAAGGCCCGGCCAAACCTATCAAGCCGCTTATGCTTTGATAGGTTTTTTGCGCAAGGTAGCGTCGGTCACAAACAAGGGTCGCTGCCAGATGTGCGCCGGATGAATGGCCCATCAGGAAAACGTTATCCGGATTCCCCCCATATCTATGGATGTTATTTTTCACCCAGGTGACTGTCTGCGCAGCATCAGTGATTGTATCGCTGAATCGATATTGGGGGAAAATTCTGAAATCAGCAATCACGACTAGTACGCCATTTTTTGACAATGATTGGGCAACAAATTCATACTTGTTTTTAGTATAGGTTTTGCAAGCGCCCCAGCATCCGCCATAAAAAAAAATAACCACGGGTGCTGATCCCACTTTTCCCCCTTGCGTACGTCCGCGTGCAGGCTGATATATGTCGAGAATATTCTTCTTATTAGCCGCATAAGCGATATTTTTGTTGACCAGGGTGTCGCTGTTTCTGGAAAGTGTATTAACCAGGTTGAGGGGTATTGATGCGCAAGCGCTAAGCGTTAAATAATAAAGGGGGATTAGTCCATGTAAAATTTTTCTTGTGATTTTCATAGTCGTATTGGTCGTTATAGTTGTGGATGGAAAAACCTAACTGTAGGACTGGGTATATCTTAAAAAGTTCAAGTATTTTCCATCAATACCGATATGGAAAGATATCGATAGACATAGACATAGACAGAAAACAGGAACTTAATAAGTATAGTTTCTTAAAGGAATTTTATGAAGCAATTTACATTAACAATTCGCCACAAAATCTGGTTGGGGTTCGCGCTGATGATCGCGGTCATCGTGTGCATCAATTTGATTGGTTCAAATAGTCTCTCTCAAGTTAAATACAATGTTAATCAGATCATTTCTGAGGATCAGCCGGCGATGATTTCACTGTTAACACTTAAAGAGCGGATCGAAAGTACCAATGCTTCGCTTGGATTTTATTTAGTGAGTAAGAGCAATTTTGATAAAATGCAATATATAGATAAGTTAAAAACGATGGATAAATCGTTTAAAAATATTTATCAGTTTTCTGTCATAAAAACTGATCCAAAGTTTACCAGACTATTGGCATTAGTCGAAAAGGATTTTGCAAAGTATAAATCGTATCAAAAAATAATGTTGGAATACGCAGAAAATAACTCTAAAAACTACCCGAGTTTGAGTTACTCTTCAGAGCATTTAAATCCAACCAACCGCAAAATCAAATCACTCATGAATGAGATGATGCAGAGTGAATCAGAAGAAGAGCCTTCTGGGAAACGCCGAAAGGTATTTTCCTCATTGGCAGATCTACGCCTAACCTGGGCTAGCATGATACAAACCGTTCGCGCTTATTTAGCCTATCGGGGAAAAGACGATATAAAAAATATTCACAACTATCGGGATGTCTACAAACAGCTACTGGGAAAAATCAAAGCGTATGGTGATGATCTGACATTCGAACAAACGGATGCGGTGGAACGGCTAGCGCCATTGACAAATAGCTATTTTACTAACCTAGATCATTCGATAAAAATTCATAGTAGTAATAAATGGAGAATGGATGCTTATACCTTGCGTGCCGAAGTTAGCCCTTTGGTCGGACGTCTTAAAGGTAATATAGATACGATTGTCTCCTTGAAAAGAAAGCAACTGGAAAATGAATCAAAAGCATTGTTAACCGACCTGGATTTTAAAACAGCATTCCTCGACATTATCGTTGCCGTTTCTGTAATATTGGCGATTATCGTGGCATGGATATTGGGTGCCATCGTTACCAATCCGATTCGCAATACGGTGATGGCAATGAGCGATATCGCTGAAGGTGAAGGTGATCTCACTAAGAGGCTCAAGGTTAAATCTCAGGACGAGATGGGTAAACTTTCGGGTGCTTTTAATTTGTTTGTTGGCAAGGTGCACGAGTTTATGCATAAATTGACTGAGTCGTGTGGAAAAAGTGCAAATGCCGCTAACGAAATGCAGGTCTCGGTCGGTTCAATGACTGAATCCGTTGCCCAGCAACAGGTAGAGATTGATCAGGTCGCCGCCGCAGTCAATGAAATGGCGATGACAGTTCAGGAAATATCATCGAATGCCTCTCTGGCAGCAGAACACACGTCGAAGGTCGATAGCGAAGCTGAAAACGGTAAAAAAGTCGTGCAGTCGACCATTGCCACCATCAACGAACTGGCGAAAGACGTTGAGGAAACTTCAAATGTGGTGATGAAGCTGGAGGAAGATACTGAAGAAATCGGTTCCGTTCTTGATGTGATTCGGGGAATCGCCGAGCAAACTAATTTATTGGCACTAAACGCAGCGATCGAGGCGGCCCGAGCCGGTGATCAGGGTAGAGGGTTTGCGGTTGTGGCCGATGAAGTACGAGGGCTTGCCAGCCGGACCCAGAAATCGACTCAAGAAATTCATGAGACAATAGAGCGCTTGCAAAATCGTACCAAGGAAGCGGCGAGTGTCATGCAAAAAGGCCGCGCTGTTGCCAAAACCAGCGTTGAACAAGCCGCTGAAGCGGGTAACTCTTTGAACAGTATTACCAACGCGATTAGTGAAATCACCACACTTAATGGTCAAATTAAGGTCGCAACATCACAGCAATCTGAAGTTGCCAACGAAATTAATGAAACCATTAGTCGAATATCCGTGGCTGCTCAGGACGCTGCGGCAAACGCCAAAATGGTACTCAAGGCTAATGAAACCATGGCCGAATTGGCCAATGATACAAAACAGCAAACCAAAGTATTTAAAACGTAAACATTGAAGAGGTGAAACTCCCGATCAGGAATAGCTTGGTCGGTGGCCAAGCCTACAGTGTATTGCCCGTGCCTATAAGCTAGTGATGCTTGGGTATGGGTTGCCAAACTAAAAATAAAAGACTAAAAATAAAACCTGCTTAGCGCGACCATAACATTAAAAGCAATTACAAGTATTCAATCTCCATTGGTGTCCTTTATAAAATTCTATACGTTTTATCGCCTGGCTGCTAATATTAGAGCAGGTCGGTAACGCTTAATTTGAAAACGTCTATTTTCACAATATAATTAGTCATTTAATGAAAAATATCCAGATTGCAAGACACAACAAAAATATAAAAACGCTAACAGTAGTCATCATTGGTGCAGGTGCAGCTGGACTAGCCGCAGCTAAGAGCCTTTTTGAGGCTGGCCACGATGTAACGGTTTTGGAAGCTAATAACTATATTGGTGGACGAATCAAAGCACTCGAACTGGATAGAAAAACGTTTGTAGAAGTTGGTGCAAGTCTGATTCATCATCGGCGAGGTCCGCTGTATCAGCGGGCAAAAAAAAATAGAATACTGACTTCAAAAACGGGGCGTTGGGATAAAACGCTGTTTATTGTCGATGATGAACGGATTTCAATGCTTAATATACTACTGCGGTCCCGGTTTGCTGATCTGTTTAAGGTAGGGAAGCTGTTTAAAGGTTTAATGCAATATGATGGCGTTGACTTGCCAGTATCAGATAAAGTATGTGAATTTCAATTTAGCGATGGATTTAAAAAAATATTTTTTTCCGGGCTTGAAATTACTTTGGGAGCTCAGCTAGAAAATATCGGCGCTAGAAGTCTGATTGCATCATTAGCCGTTGGTCAGGTAAAAATTGATTCAGACTTGATAGGCGCGTCTGTCAGCAAAAGATTTTCTTGGTTTATACAGCCCTATATAAATGCTATAGAACCCTGTATCAAGCTTAATTCAGCTGTTAGCGAAATCGACTACGCTGATAATAGTCAAGGATCTGATGGCACAGTAAAAATAAAACTAGACAACGGACAGGAGTATGCTGCTGACCGTGTGATTATCACTGCCTCATTGGGTGTTTTAAAAAGTGGGGTGATAAATTTTATGCCCTCGCTGCCCTCTAAAAAGCAGCAGGCGATTCAATCATTGGGTATGGGGCAGGGGTTGAAAGCCGTTATTCGGTTTAACAAGCGACTTTGGCCGACCAAGCTAAAATATATTCTTGATTGCGATCAGCATATTCTTTATATGATAAGTACCTATCATGTTTACGACTTTAGTATGGTTGCGTTTATCACCGACGAAATGATTAGCAAGAAAAGTGATAAGCAAGTCGAGAAAATTATACGCAATAGCCTCAAGGTCGTTTTTTCAGACTCAGATATTAACGCATGTCTAATCGAAATTATGGTACATAATTGGTCCAATCAAAAATATTTTGACGGAATCTACTCCTATGATAAAGTAGGGTCAATAGGTTGCCGAAAAATATTGGCAGAATCAATAAGCAATAAAATTTATTTTGCTGGCGAAGCAACAATAGATGGATTTTTTGCCTCGGTAGATGGTGCTATTTTATCTGGAGAAAGAGCTGCTCAAGAAATTATAGGCGAGACGAATACCATTTCTGATGATTCTGTTGTATCTGTCTAGTTTGCATGTTTTATAAATGATTCGAGTTCAATAAACCCGGTTAAGACATACCGGTGTAGAAAGTACAATGGCCGCTGCGGAAATCAAAAACATTTGCGCGCGAAAAGAATGCTAGTCAAACCTGAGTGGGTACTCTTTATTGGATAAAAAGCATACTCAAATTAGCAGGTTTCTAAGTTTTATCTTACGACATAATCCAGAGTCAATAGGACTAAAACTGGATAGCAACGGCTGGGCCTCGGTTGCTGAATTAATTGAGCTTGCTGAACATAAAGGTAATCGCTTAACAAAAGATTTAATTGACCACATAGTTGAAAACAACAACAAGCAAAGATTTTCATTATCGAGTGATGGCCAGAAAATTCGTGCCAATCAGGGGCATTCGATACTTATCGACTTAAATCTGCAACAAGAAATACCGCCTGAATTTTTGTATCACGGGTCTGCCACCCGTTTTCTTGATGCCATTAGCATGGAAGGTCTTAAGCCTGTTGACCGTCACCATGTGCATATGTCAGGAAACGCTGATTCCGCGCGCGAAGTTGGCAGGCGTCATGGTAAGCCTGTGGTGTTAAAAATATTGGCATTGACCATGAATGCTGATGGTTATAAGTTTTACCAGGCACAAAACCGAGTATGGTTAACCGACGCGGTGCCAGTAATATATATCGAAACATTACCAGACATAGTGATCGACTAATTAAAGTGACTAATAAAATTCAAAACAATGAATTGTATCGTCTGTTATATCCGGTCTTTCAATCGGTGCTCGCTTTGGAAGCCATTGAGATAACACCAGCGGTATGCAAAAGCTTTAAGCAGGTTTATATCCCCTTGTTATCATGGATTGCCAAGCAGCAAATGCAAACACCTTTGATAGTCGGTATAAATGGTGCCCAAGGGTCTGGAAAAACTACGCTGGTCAAAGTACTAAAAAAAATGCTGGAAACGGCCTACGGTAAAAGTGTTGTGATTTTATCACTCGACAATTTTTATAAGACCCGCGCAAGCAGGTTGCAGATGGCCAAACGGATTCATCCACTGTTTAAAACACGAGGGGTACCGGGTACACACGATGTTGAGTTAGGCATCGGTATTATTGAGCAACTGAAAACCGGGGTGGCGGAGCGTATTGCACTGCCGGTTTTTGATAAATCGATCGATGACAGAATGTCGCATGACCGCTGGCCGTCGATCAATGGTCGCGTGGATATTGTATTGTTTGAAGGCTGGTGTGTTGGTGCTATCGCTGAGCCTGACAGTGATATTCCGTTGCCTATAAACGACCTGGAAAGGCAAGAAGATAGGAAAGCCATTTGGCGTAATTATGTGAATTGTCAGTTATCACAAGAATACCGGCGATGGTTTGCATTGCTGGATTGCTTGGTGATGTTACAGATCCCTGACTATCGCAAGATTTTTTTATGGCGACGACTACAGGAACAAAAATTGGCGGCAAAATTAGGCGCTAAAAATAAAGAACAAAAGCAACTGATGACAGATGCACAGCTTAGCCGTTTTATTATGCATTATGAGCGAATAACACGCATAATACTTAAGGAAATGCCATCACAGGCGGATCTGGTTTTGCCGATTAACGACGAGCATATTATCGAGAGAATGTTGGTGAAAAAAATTTGATAAGAGTATTTAAGCGGTTATAGTTTAAGCTTTGCGAGTCCTAGTATAGTATAGATATAAATGTAATGACTAAAAATTGTGATATCTGAAAGGAAAACCGATGATTAAAAAATGTTTGTTCCCGGTAGCCGGTTATGGCACCCGGTTTTTACCCGCCACTAAATCCATGCCTAAGGAAATGCTGCCTATCGTTGATAAACCGTTGATTCAATATGGCGTAGAGGAAGCTTATGCAGCAGGTATGAAAGATATGGCGTTTGTGACCGGACGAGGGAAGCGGGCGATTCCAGATCATTTTGATGTTAGCTATGAATTGGAAACGGAAATATCCGGCAGCAAGAAAGAACAAAGGCTGTTAGGAATACGCAAGCTTATCGAGAACTGTACATTTAATTATACGCGTCAGATTATGATGAAGGGATTGGGTCATGCCATCTTGACCGGTGAAAGTCTAATTGGTGATCAGGCATTTGCAGTCATACTCGCTGACGATCTGTGCTTGACTGAAGGGCAGGGCGTGTTGCACCAGATGGTTAAGCTATATGATGAATTTAAATGCAGTATCGTTGCAATTGAAGAAGTTCCTATGGAGCGTACGAGTAGTTATGGCATCATCAGTGGCAAATCAATTCGAGATAATATTTATCGAGTGGAGTCGATGGTGGAAAAACCAGAACCTGCCGAGGCACCGAGTAATCTAGCGGTCATTGGACGTTATATTCTTACTGCGGATATCTTTGATATACTTAGAAACACCCAACCCGGTGCCAATGGCGAAATTCAGTTAACGGACGCCATTCTGGCGCAGGCAAAAAAAGGATCTGTTATCGCCTATCAGTTTAAAGGCCGTCGATTTGACTGTGGCAGTGTAGACGGGTTTGTCGAAGCGACCAATTATTGTTACAAGAACCTGTATAAAGAAATTTAAGGTGCCATCATAATAGAGTCAAGAGAAGTGATGCAGGAGTCAAGTTGACTGGCGGGCACCGGCTGGCTGGCGAGATAGCCCTGAATGGCGTTGCAATTGGAAGCGGATAAAAACGCAAATTGTTCGTGTGTCTCGACACCTTCGGCGACAACATTTAATCGAAGAGTTCGTCCCATGGCAATAATCGCTTTAACCAATGTTGCGTCATCAGGACTCTGTGTTAGGTCACGTATAAATGTTTGATCGATTTTCATGGTAACGATCGGGAAACGTTTAAGATAATTTAACGAAGAATAGCCGGTGCCAAAATCATCTATCGCGAGCCTGATGCCGTGTCGATTTAGCGACTCCAGTGTCGTGACCGTTGCCTGGATATTGTGCATTAAAATACTTTCGGTGATTTCCAATTCCAGTAGATTCGGGCTCAGGTTGCAATTTTTTAAAATTCGCATGACTGTTGGAACAAAATTTATGTCATTTGTTTGCCGAATTGATAAATTAACGGAAACACGCAGCGGCGAGTTTCGGTTTTTATTCCAGCGACTGGCTTGTTTGCAGGCAACCTGGAGTACCCATTCACTCACTGGAATAATGAGTCCAGTTTCTTCTAAGATAGGAATAAATTCTTTGGGCATAATAATGCCACGCTCCGGGTGTTGCCAGCGTAGTAGTGCTTCGTAGCCAATCAACTGACAATCGCTTAGCCGGTACTGTGGTTGATAGTAGAGTACAAATTCATTGCGTTCGAGCGCATAACGTAAACTTGTTTCCAGACCCAGTTGTTCAACAGCCATGGCGCCCATGTCTGAAGAGTAATAGCGGTAGGTATTACGACCCTGATCTTTCGCTCGATACATGGCGATATCGGCATGTTTAAGTAAGGTCTGGGTGTCTGTTCCATCTGCAGGATAAAGACTGATGCCAATACTGGTGGTAATAAAAAGTTCGTGTCCATCAATCAAAAATGGCCGAGAGAGTAATTCGAGTATCTTCCGTGCAGTGGGGGCAACATCATCGGGTGAAGAGATGTTTTCCAAGACAATGGCGAACTCGTCGCCGCCGAGCCGGGCGACACTGTCTCCTTGTTTAACACAACTATTTAACCGGCCGGATAAAGCTTGCAATGCTTTGTCGCCAATGTCATGGCCGAGTGTGTCGTTAATAATTTTAAAGCGATCAAGATCCAGAAACATGACAGCAACGGCCATATTATGCCGGTTAGAACGTGCTAATGATTGCTCGAGATTTTGTGCAAATAAAATGCGATTGGGCAAGGTGGTTAGTGAGTCATGGTGGGCCATGTGTTGCAGTTTTCTTTCTGCCTGAATACGCTCGGTAATGTCTTGTATAAAAGCAACAAAGACGGGTGGTGTATCTTGAAGAGAAAGTTGCAAGCAGACTTCAACGGGATACAAGGTACCCTGCTTTCTAAGATGATGCGCTTTAAAGACAATCTCTTCTTTTTCGTCTTGATAGAGTGGCTCGACCAGTGTTTTAAAAGACTCTTGGGTAAATTCAGGGGTAATATCAATTGGCGTCATGGCCTCCATTTCTTGCGCCGTATAACCCAGGTTTTGCAGGGCACCGCGATTAACCTGAATAAATCGCAATGATTTTGCGTCGATAATAAAGATTTCGTTTGATGAATTATCCAGGATTCGCCCGAGTCTATTTCTCAAGTCTTCTGCATATTTTAACTGGGTAATATCGCGGGCGATTCCTTCAACTCCGGTCATATAACCAGATTGATTAAGGCGGTAGTGTGCGTTGGTCGATACCCAAATCGGCGACCCATTTTTGTGTCGTAATTGGGTCTCGCGGTTTTGAACAATGCCGTTATTATTCGCCAATTCAAGTAAAAATGCTTCCCTTAATGCAGGATCAAAGTAAAGACTGGCCAGGTTGGATCCAATCAGTTCTTGCGGTTTATAGCCCAGTAGTCTTTCCACGGAAGGGGATACGCGGGTCAACATGCCCTTACTATTCGTTTGATAGTAGGTGTCTTGAATGCTATCCAATATGGCACTTAATTCTTTTTCTGATTCCATCAACTTGGTTTCAGCCAGTTTACGCTCGGTAATATCCCTGATCATGGAAATAAAACCAATAACGTTTCCTTCTGAGTTTTTAACTTTGGTCCCCAGCGTTTCGCTGGGGAAGCAGCTGCCGTCTTTGCGTTTATAGTCCATTTCGTAGGTTGTTCTATAACGTTTGGCATTAACGTTATAGCGCTTGCGTTGTTGCTTTTGGTATTCGCTTGCGTCCGCGTATAAAAATTCAGTCGTCCGACCCAATAGCTCAGCTTCTGTGTACCCGAATAGCTTATTCATGGACCCGTTAGCCATGACAATACAGTTATTAGTATCGGTGAAAATCACCGTGTCTGTAATAGAGTTAAACATGGCTTCAAAATTTGCTTTGTTATAAGCGAGCAATTCCAGGTCGTGTTTATATTGGGTGATATTAATGATGGATCCACATAAAAGCATTTGTTCTGGTAGCGGCTCGTTGCGGTTACGACTGGCAAATAGCCAGATTGTTGTGCCGTCGGGTCTATGCAGTCGAAACTCTAATTGTGTTGGCGTGCTATCAGCAGGTGGCGTATTAAAAAATTCAATGGTGCGTTCACTATCAGATAAGTGTACGTGCTTCAGGAGAAAATTCTGCTTACGCCACTCGGCGACAGTGTAGGCGGAAAATATTTCTATTTGTGGTCCGATATAAGAAAACTGATGGAGGCTATTGTTATAAATCCAGGGGATAGAAAGCGCAGATTCTGCAAAATAACGAAACAGTGTTTCATTGACCAAATCGTCAGTATTTATATTCAGTTCGTTAGGCATTGCTTGGGCTCCATCAGGCAATTGAAACTGGGCTGTTAACAACAAATTTGTGATAATATTTTAGAAAAGCATTATTTAGGAAAGTGAAAAATAATATACTAGCCCCTATATGCGTATAGTGTGTAAATGAAAGACATTGCCTTTTAG
Organism: Gammaproteobacteria bacterium; assembly: GCA_003233345.1. Taxonomy (GTDB): domain Bacteria; phylum Pseudomonadota; class Gammaproteobacteria; order SZUA-21; family SZUA-21; genus SZUA-21. The sequence continues at coordinate 20,639 of QILK01000009.1, forward strand.
TATAGTGCATAAATAAACAATATTTTTAATGTTTTAAAAATTCTACTAGCCATTTACCAACAAGAGGAGCATCCGCCGGATTTTTATAAGATTCAATTGCCGTATTGTAACGTTGACTGCTTATCAGATGACGTCTGGACTCTATGCGATTTAGGGCGTATTTTACACTGAATTCTGGATGACCCTGAAAGGTAAGTATATGATTTTTTATCTGAAATCCGGAAAATTCGCAAAAAGCGGTGCTAAAAATATTCTCCGCATCCGTTGGTAATTTCACCACTTGATCCTGGTGGCTGACGATTAGATTGAATTGCTTAGTTGACGGACTCATCCATTGTCTATGTTTTAAAACACGCGTGCAGTGCACGCCGACACCCCAGCCCTTGTCGCTCTTGGTGACACAACCGCCAAGCGTTTTGGCAATCAATTGATGTCCAAAGCAAATACCCACTAGTCTGGCTTCCGCCTTATGTATTTTTTTGATAAAGAGACTAAGTTTATTAATCCATTGCTGACTTTCGGTTACACTGGCTTTGCTCCCAGTCATTAACCAGGCATCACATTCGCTCGGTGATGTCGGCAATTCTCCTGTGAGCACTTGGTAGTAACGAAACTGGAGATTCTGGTCTGCGTTGAGCAACAATTTTTCGAACATCTGCCCATAACTGCCAAATGTTTTGAGTAGCGGTTTATCCAGTAAATCAGTTTCAAATATTCCTATCAACATTTGCGGTTAGCCCGTTGCTATGCCATATTACCGTTAACAGCATTTTTAAAAATTAAAGTATATTGTTCGGCGGTAAACGCTATTGGATTTCCATGCGCAGACGGGTCTGCGACGGCGAGTTGACCGATTGCTTTAGCCTGTACTGTGTCGATACCGATCTCGCTCAGACAGTTAGGAATATTTAATGACTGGCGAAAGGCGATGACCCATTGCAAGAACCCGTCAAACGAAGTGTTTTGACATTCCAGGACTCGCGCCAACGCGGATATTTTTTTCTCAATCGCAGACTTGTTTTGAATCAGCACATAAGGAAATAGAATTGCATTAAGCAGCCCGTGATGGGCATCATATATTGCACCCAGTGGATGTGCGAGCGCGTGAATCGCTCCAAGGCCTTTTTGAAATGCGGTCGCCCCCATCGTCGATGCGGCGAGCATATTTCCTCTGGCATTAAGATCGTCTCCCTGGTGGAAAGCGATCGGTAGATATTGCTTGATCAAACGCATCCCTTCACGAGCAATGCCATCGGCCATTGGGTGATACGCCGGGCTGCAGTAAGCTTCAAAATTATGAATAAATGCATCGAGCCCCGTTGCCGCAGTCAAGTGGGCGGGCAGGCTAACCGTTAATTGCGGATCAGCGATGACGTAGACTGGCAGCATTTTTGGATGAAATATTATTTTTTTGCGCTGATCGCTTTCATCGACAATCACCGATGCGCGACCCACTTCCGATCCGGTGCCGGCGGTGGTTGGAATAGCAATAACGGCGGCGATAGAATTTGTCTTGGCGCGTTTCCAATTATCGCCAATATCTTCAAACGCCCACAAAGGCTGCTCTTGCCCGACCATAAAGGCGATTGCTTTACCGGCATCCAGCGCACTGCCACCGCCAATAGCAATAAC
>QILK01000004.1 GCA_003233345.1 Gammaproteobacteria bacterium
CAAATCCCAAATCCCAAATCCCAAATCCAGGCTTCTAGTATTAAAACTATTTACTCAATCTAGAATTCCAGAACAAAAAAATAGTGACGCCAAATTCAATCGAAGCCCCTCAACCGCTAGTCAGAAGTTTTTTCTGGCACAGTTACAACACCAGTTGTTGGGTCAGAAAAAATCTTGTGGCTAGCGGTTATAAGAGGGGCGATATCAAAAAGGATTAAGAGATAGTCGAACCTAGCAATGCTTGTTCAGTCAAATTTTAAATTTGAATGTACTTTTCTTTACGGGGTCGGGACACAATTCCAAAACTAGATATGGATAATGCAGCTTTCCCAAACCGATCTATATCTGTTCCAACTTTCTTAAGAGGCAACTAAAGCCGCATTGGCATAATGATATATTTGCAATTACTGTCTTCAGGTTGTTGTAACAGGCAACTGCTATTTTGATCTATCATCGAAATCTGAACTGTCTCTTCAGAAATTGCCGATAAAGCATCAAGCAAATAATTTACATTAAAACCAATCTCAATATCATCACCCGAATACTCAACTTCCATTTCTTCTTCAGCTTCTTCCTTTTCTGGATTGTGTGCCTGAATACTCAGCTTGTTATTGGTTACTGAAAATCGAATACCACGATATTTTTCATTTGAAAGAATCGAAGTCCTGACCAGTGCCTGCCGCAACGCTTCTCGATCAGCAAAAACATTAATGCTAGGATTACTCAATATCAACCTTTCATAATCTGGAAATTTCCCTTCGATCAGTTTCGAGGTAAATTTAATATCATCAAGTTCGAGAGCAATACTGTTACTACCAATTTTTATTTTCGCCACATTATCAGAATCAGAAAGCAACCGCGATAATTCCTGAATTCCCTTTCTGGGTATGATCGCCTGAAATGATTTGCTTTTTACATTTTTTGTTTCAATTCGACAATAGGACAATCGATGACCATCGGTAGCAACGCTTACTAACATATCATCAATCACTTCAATTAATAATCCATTGAGGTATTTTCGTACATCTTGCTGAGCCATGGAAAACTGGGTTCGGTCGATGAGTTTTTTAAGTTCTTTTTGTGAAATTTCAAATTCGGCAATAACATCAAAATCAGGTGTGACTGGAAAATCAGCAGCGGGTAATGTCGACAACAAAAACCGGCTTCGTTCAGATAAAAGTCTGGCGCGATCACCATCAACTTTAAAGGTCAACTGCGCACCCTCGGGAGAGGTTTTACAGATGTCCAATAATTTCCTTGCCGGTATGGTTATCTCTCCAGGTTCATCAACCTTGGTTTTAATCGAAGTAATAATTTCAACTTCCTGATCAGTCGCTGTTATGTTTAATGAATCTCCAGTTGATTGGATTAACAGGTTAGAGAGTATTGGCAGTGTCTGTCTACGTTCAACAACACCAGAAACTAGCTGCAATGGTTTCAATAAGGTTTCTCTACTAATCGTAAATTTCATTCTGCCCACCTTTTATAATGTCCAATATTTACTCAACTGCATTATCAAAATCTATTTTTATAAAACTTATTAACAAAATTAATATTTATTACTTCTTCCTTATTATTCTTTATTGTTATTATTAGTACAGGCCTCATCTGTGGATAAGTGTGAATACCTTTTTTAAAAACAGTATTTTAAATCATAAATTTTCATGTATGAATCGTGTAAAAAATATTAGTAGCTTGTATACAGCCTGTGGATAAAAAAGGACGCTATTTTTATCCACAGAGTTTACACATCAAGTTGTCAGGGTTCTTAACAGGTTACGATAGTCTTCCTGAATACGAATATCCAGATTGCAAAGTTCATCAATTTTTCGTGTTGCATGTAAAACTGTCGTATGGTCGCGACCACCAAATGCATCACCTATCTCTGGAAGACTGTGATTGGTCAGTTCCTTGGACAAGGCCATTGCCATTTGTCTAGGTCGGGTAATTGACCGGCTACGTCGTGTGGATAATAAATCGTGTACCCTGATTTTAAAATACTCAGCAACCGTTTTCTGAATATTTTCGATGGTCACCAATCGATCCTGTAAAGCAATCAAATCACGTAATGCCTCTTTAGCAAGATCCAGCGATATACTTTGGTTGGTAAATCGGGCATTGGCGACGACCCGACGTAAAGCCCCTTCCAATTCGCGGATATTAGAACGGATGCGCTTACCAACAAAAAAGGCAACTTCGTGTGGTAAATCGACACCCATTTGTGCGGCTTTACCCATCAAAATAGCCACGCGTGTTTCCAGCTCTGGGGGCTCAATCGCAACTGTTAATCCCCAGCCAAATCTGGACTTAAGGCGTTCCTCTAATCCCTGAACTTCTTTTGGATATCTGTCGCAGGTCATGATGATCTGTTGCTGGCCTTCTAGCAGCGCATTAAAAGTATGGAAAAACTCTTCCTGTGAGCGTTCCTTATTAGCGAAGAACTGAATGTCATCAATCAACAGACCATCGACAGAGCGATAATATTTTTTGAATTCGTTAATAACATTATGTTGCAGTGCCTTGACCATATCAGCGACAAATCTTTCTGAATGTAAATAGACCACTCGTGAATTTGGATTTCGGCGCATCATTTCATTACCGATGGCTTGCATTAAATGGGTCTTGCCTAATCCGACACCACCGTATATTAGCAGTGGGTTATAAGCATCACCCGGATTTTCCGAGACCTGCATGGATGCTGCTTTTGCCATCTGGTTGGATTTACCTTCGACAAAAACTTCAAAGTTGAAATGTTGATTAATATTGCTACTATGAATTATTCCTTTGGGATAATGTTGATTTGGTTGATTTGTAGGCACGTCAGAATTGTTAATTCCTGCTGAACCTATTTCTAGCACGACCTGGGGTGGATCCTGAGTAATCGTGCTGATGATGTTACAAATCAAGTCATAGTATTTTTCATTAACATGGTCGAGAACAAAACTATTTGGCGCTAATAATCGTAAACATCCGTTTATTTCTTGAGCATGAAGGGGTCGGACCCAGGTCGAGAATTGTGATTGTGGTAATTCATTTTCAAGCCATTTTAGGCACTTACTCCAAAGAAGTGATTCCACTATAGCCCCCTAGCGAATATAATTGGAAGGATAAATTGTTTATAACTGTAATAACCGCGAAGTTTAGACCGTTTTTATAGAGTTATCCACATTTTTGCGTGGATATATTTTTAAATAAATCTATTGACACTTTTTCTGCGACAAAGTACGCTTCCGCCTCCGGATTTTGTACTTTACCAACAATTAGAGAGAATAATCATGAAGCGCACTTTTCAGCCAAGTGTTATAAAACGCAAAAGAACTCACGGATTTAGAGCGCGCATGCGCACTAAAGCAGGTCGCCAGATAATCAATGCACGACGAGCCAAGGGGCGCGCCAGATTATCTGCTTGATCAAAATTTGAGCGAAACTAATCAAAATTTTACCTTCACAAAGGCTCATCGGCTACTAGACAAAAAACAGTTTAATAGGGTTTTCCAAAACCCTGATAAGCTAATCTGTACAAAACTGGTATTGTTGGCAGTGAAAAACGGGTTAGACCATCCACGTCTTGGTTTGGCCATTTCCAAAAAAAATGCCAAACATGCAGTGACGCGTAATTGGGTTAAGCGGGTAGTTCGGGAATCGTTCAGACTTAATCAACACCTAATAGGTTCGCTCGATATTGTAATATTGAGTCGATTTGGAATTGTTGAGTTGGACAGCTCGCAGCTAAAAGAGTTAATTGACAAACAGTGGGCCAAGCTGACCAGGTTATGCGCTTCTTAGTAAAACTGATAATCCGAATCTACCAAGTGGTGTTAAGCCCATTTGTTGGACAGCATTGTCGATTCCACCCATCCTGTTCAAATTATGCGCTTGAAGCGATCGATGAATATGGCAGTATTCGTGGTGGCTGGATGGCGATAAAAAGAGTTTGCCGATGTCACCCGTGGCATCCTGGTGGTGTTGATCTTGTACCTAAACAGAAAGAGAAAAAATAGTAATGGAAAATCCAAGGTTATTTCTGATTATTGCAATCGCATTTGTTGGACTGCTGTTGTTTCAAAGTTATCAAAGAGATGTTGCTGAGAAAATTGCGAGGGAAAAAGGTCAAACTGGAAAGGTTGCAAAAACCAACAATAATGATAGCCCTTCACTTTCATCATCACCGACTAAACCCGGAAAGCAAGCCGTCACCAATAACCCTAATAAAGTCAATAATCAAGATTCGCCTGAGCTAAAGCAAGATCCTGATGGCCCAATGTTACGGGATCCTGGCAACAAACCCAAGGTGCAATCGGCACAAAGGATCAAGGTAAAAACCGATGTATTGGTAGTCTATCTAGATACTATTGGTAGTGATATTCGTGAAGTTAATTTGTTGAACTACTCTGTTTCGATAAAAGACAAAACACCTAGAAAAATAATGACTGACCGAGGCGCAAATTTTTATATTAGTGAAACCGGTTTTAAAATGGGGGCAAACTCCAGCCCAGGTCCAGGTAAATCTGCATTGTTCAAATCCAGCGCTACCGAGTATATTCTCGGAAAAGATGACAAAAAAATTGAAGTTCCGTTTACATGGGAAAAAGATGGGGTAAAGGTTACCAAAACCTATGTATTCAGACGTGGCGAATATGATATCAAACTCAAGGTTAAAGTAGAGAATAATTCCGACAAAGATTGGATCGGTAGTTTTTGGCGCGTTTTAAGTCGGGCGGATAGTACCGATTTACGTAAAAATACCATGTTACCAACAACGGTTGGTGCAACCTATTACACAGAAACTGAAGGCTATAACAAGATATCGTTTTCTGATATTAAAGACCAAGGATCTCGGCCGTATCCAGCGCTTGACAAAGTAAAGGGTGGCTGGGTCGCAATGATTGAGCAGTTTTTTGTTGGTGCCTGGATTCCTGAGGGTAAAGAATCAAATATTTTTTATACTCGCTATGATTCTAAAGAAGCTCATTATAAAGTTGGAATGCAAACTTATGCAGAATTAATTAAGCAAAAATCATCTAAAGTGTTTACCAATACATTTTATATCGGCCCAAAAATTCAGGATAAGCTGGAAAAATTATCTGACAAACTTGAGTTGACCGTCGATTATGGCTGGTTAACCTTTTTATCAAAACCACTGTTCTGGTTACTGGATGTCATCCATTCAGTCGTCAGAAACTGGGGACTCGCCATTATTTTGCTGACCTGTCTGATTAAATTGGTTTTCTACAAATTGTCAGAAACCAGCTATCGTTCAATGGCAAAAATGCGCAAATTAAGCCCAAGAATGGCCAGTCTAAAAGAGCGCCATGGTGATAATCGCCAAGCGTATCATACCGCGATACAGGAATTGTTCCGCAAGGAAAAAGTCAATCCACTCGGCGGTTGCTTGCCTATTTTGGTGCAGATACCCGTTTTTATTGCTTTATATTATGTATTACTCGAAAGTGTCGAATTGCGGCAAGCTCCCTTTATATTCTGGATTCAGGATTTATCGGAAAAAGACCCTTTCTTTATTTTGCCACTGTTGATGGGGGCGACTATGTTTATTCAGCATAAACTAAACCCGCCGCAGTTGGACCCTATTCAGCAAAAAGTAATGATGGCGCTGCCGATTATATTTACTGTCTTTTTTATGATATTCCCGGCAGGTTTGGTGCTCTACTGGTTAGTTAATAATATTTTGTCTATTCTTCAACAGTATGTCATTACCAAACGAATTACTGGCGAAACCAATTTACTTCATGGTGGTTAGCTCGATTATTTTGTAATCTTGACTTTATGCTCTGAAGCTACCATGCCGGGTGTTATTGTTCCCGGGTTTGCTTTACAGCAATCCGGGTTATTTGTTGATGATTATTGATGCGGATACTATTGTTGCAATTGCAACACCCCCTGGAAAAGGCGGTGTTGGAATTGTGCGTGTGTCTGGATCTCAGGCAGCAGAAATTGCTAATAAGATCCTGGGTAAATTACCGGCTAGCCGACAAGCCTGTTTTAGTAAATTTATTCATAGTGATGGTTGCGTTATTGACGAAGGCATCGCCCTCTATTTTAAATCACCAAATTCATTTACTGGAGAAGATGTTCTCGAACTGCAAGGCCATGGTGGCCCGGTTGTGCTCGATCTAATCGTAAAATCGATATTACAGCATGGTCCGCGAATTGCCCGACCTGGAGAATTTTCACAAAGAGCATTTCTAAATAATAAACTCGATCTGGCCCAGGCCGAAGCGATCGCCGATTTAATCGATGCTGGATCTGAGCATGCGGCGATCGCGGCACAAAAATCATTGCAGGGTGTTTTCTCAGCCCAGATAAATGAGTTGGTCGAGCACTTAACGGAACTAAGAATATATGTTGAAGCAGCGATAGACTTTCCTGATGAAGAAGTGGATTTTCTGTCGGATGATAAGGTCACATTATCATTGGCTGCTATCAATAAAAAAATAAAGCAGATAAAAAAACAGGCACAACAAGGTTGCTTGATGCGCGAAGGCATGACGGTTGTGCTCGCCGGCCAACCCAATGTGGGAAAATCAAGTTTATTAAACTGCTTATCGGGAAAGGATTCGGCCATTGTAACCGCAGTACCTGGAACCACGCGGGATGTTCTGATCAATGAAATAAATATCGATGGATTACCTGTTCATATTGTTGATACTGCCGGATTACACGAATCGGATGATATTGTTGAACAGGAAGGTATGCGGCGGGCCTGGGAACAGATCGAGAATGCCGATCAAATTCTGTTGGTCATTGATGATGTGCTCGGTGTCCGGGCCAATGATCATGCCCTGTTATCCAGTTTCCCCAAAAGTATTCCTGTGACTATTATTCATAACAAAATAGACTTGAGCAAGAAACAGGAAAAATTAATTGAAAGAGACGATATCTCAGCGATCTATTTATCGGCAACACAAGAGATTGGTATCGATAAGTTACGACAGCATTTAAAAAATATAATTGGTTTTAAGTCGGATACGGAAAGTGTGTTTACCGCTCGCCGGCGCCATCTTGATGCGCTCGAAAGTGCGAGTGATTATGTCGAATCAGGAAGCAATCAATTACAAGTATACCAGGCTGGAGAACTACTGGCTGAAGATTTGCGCCAGGCGCAGCGGGCTCTGTCAGAAATTACCGGAGAAATAACCGCAGATGAGCTACTGGGTAAAATATTTTCCAGTTTTTGTATTGGTAAATAGTTGGCACTACCGAGACCATTAACCTTTGTAACTGTATGGCTTAGTATCATGACTAAATAAAATTTTGTGATAATGCGGGTATCGGCTTTTAATATTATTGTTTTAAATGGGTAAGTATTGAAGAATAGAGTCCTGGGTTTTGTAACCTATATCATATATCATTCATAACTAATTTTTTCAGAAGTTTTTATGAGCAAAAACACACACAAAGCAATTTCGCTGATCTCGGGCGGTCTCGATTCAATGCTGTCTACCCAGCTATTGCTGGATCAGGGCGTTCATGTAGAGGGAATCAATTTCTTTACCGGATTTTGTGTTGAGGGCCATACCCACGCGATTCGCAAAAAAGACAAGAAAAAAGAGAAAAGAAACAATGCGCTTTGGGTTGCGGAGCAGCTGGGAATCAAGCTTCATATCATTGATGTTATCGAAGAGTATAAAAGTGTTTTGCTAAACCCGGTTCATGGGTATGGTCAAAATATGAATCCTTGTTTGGATTGTAAAGGTTTTATGGTACGCAAGGCCCTTGAGTGGATTAAGGAAAATGACTTTGATTTTATTATTACCGGGGAAGTGATGGGCCAGCGGCCGATGTCGCAGCGGCGTGATACCATGCCGGTTATTGCCAGGGAATCTGGTGCGGGTGATCTTTTATTGCGCCCGTTATGTGCAAAGCATTTACCGGAAACTTATCCCGAGCAACAGGGATGGGTGGATCGGGAAAAACTATTAAGTTTTCACGGCAGGTCGCGCAAACCACAAATGGCGCTGGCTGAGGAAATGGGTTTTAAGGATTACTCACAACCTGCGGGTGGTTGTTGTTTTTTAACCGATGCCAACTATTCAGCTAAACTGGTCGATCTGTGGAAAGCCAGGGGGAATAGAGAATATTCGCTTGATGACATTATTCTGTTAAAGGTGGGTCGCCATATTCGCCCGAAACCTTCCTTTAAGCTAATTGTTGCTCGTGAAGAAGGTGAATCCCGGTTTTTACACGGATATCGCTATCGTTATAAAAGCTTGACAACGATAAGTCACGCAGGCCCCGTCGTTTTGATCATCGGTGAATTGGATGCGGAGGATTTAGTACTGGCGGCGCAAATTACCGCGCGCTTTAGTCAGGGGCGCGATGACAGTGAAGTCACGTTGCAACTTGAAGACTCAGAAAATAAAAAACAGTCTGTTACTGTTGTACCAATCAAAGCGGATAAAGTTTTACCTGAATGGTATGTGTGATGATATGAATGATTCTGGCAAAGAATTGGACGCAAGAAATTTATTATGCCCACTCCCAGTTATTAGAACGCAGGATTTTGTAAAAAATCTTGAGTCGGGAGACGAGTTTGTGGTGCGTTGTACAGACCCGGGAGCGAAAAGTGATATTCCCAGCTGGTGTCGTATCAATGGGCATAAGGTAATTGATATTCAGCAATCAGAATATGAAGTCCTGATCAAGATCCAGGTAGTCAAATAGCCTGTGGAAAAAGTGACCGATGCAGCAGAGCGTTACCGAATAACCCGGAACGTAACGCTAGTAGGCGCTGTACTCGATATCGTTCTGGGAATTGGAAAAATCGTTGTCGGAATTCTCGGCAACTCACAAGCATTGGTAGCGGATGGTATTCACTCTTTATCCGATCTGGGTACCGATTTTATCGTCATTTTTGCCGCAAAACACGCAAGCCGTGAGGCGGATGAAAACCATCCGTATGGACATGGACGTATAGAAACAGCGATGACAGTCGCGCTGGGTATCGCGTTAATTATTGTCGCATTGGGTATCGCCTTTCAATCACTGCACCACCTGTTTAACAAAGACTATTCGATTCCGACAGTAGAGACGCTCTATGTTGCTATTGTGTCCATTGTAACTAAGGAAATGATTTATCACTATACAATGTACCATGCCAAAAAAATCAACTCCCCGCTAATGATAGCGAATGCCTGGCATAGCCGTTCAGATGCGATTTCGTCGATCGTCGTCCTTATTGGAATTGCTGGCGTGATGGCTGGTCTACCCTATTTGGATGCGATTGCGGCAATATTTGTTTCAGCGATCGTGTTTAAAATAGGCTGGAAGTTAAGCAGAAAAAGTGTGCAAGAACTGGTCGATACCAGTTTGGACAAACAAGTGGTCGATAATATTCGAGAGTGTATTTTTTCGGTTTCTGGCGTAAAAGATCTACATTACTTACGTACCCGTTCGATGGGTGCGGATGCGTTGGTTGATGTACATATTCAAGTCGCGGAAGATTTAAGCGTTTCCGAGGGGCATCAAATAAGCGAAATTGTGCGCGCTAAAATTATTGATGAAGTAGCAGAAATTAGCGACGTTATGGTGCATATTGACCCGGAAGATGATGAGGAAGGCATACCCGAGAATATGAAATACCCGGTTAGGGAGGAATTACTCGCAGATTTGCAGGAAAAATGGCGTAAAATTGTTCCAAATGACATTATTATAAAAACGACTATACACTATTTATCAGACGGTATTCGTCTAGAACTAGTATTAAAAATTGATTCGGAAGCGCTTTATTCTGTCTGCAAGCAATGGTCACAGAAATTGGAGCAAATTTCCACTAATCACCCGAATATCATAGAAGCCAAAGTATATTTTAATATTTCATAAATAAATTATATTGAGTATTCCCGCTCCGTTTACCGTATATTACCCCTTAGGTAATAATAGCTTGAATGAGTTAGAACAACCAATAAATAATTGTCTAACTTATTGATATTTAGTGTATTTCTATGATCGTTAATTATTGGTGAGCGTACTATTTGAATTCTCTCGCAAATATTGACAAGTCAGGTATTGATATTCTTATTAACCAAAATTTAAACACAATATTGAATGACGGGAGTTAGCAATGGCTGCAGCAAACGTATTAAAAATGATAAAAGACCACAAGGTAAAGTTTGTCGATTTGCGCTTTACAGATACCCTGGGAAAAGAGCAGCATGTTTCGATTCCTGATACCGAAATTGATGAAGATTTTTTAACCGACGGAAAAATGTTTGATGGTTCCAGTATTGCTGGCTGGAAAGACATCAACGAATCCGATATGGTGCTGATGCCTGATTGCGATACAGCGGTATTGGATCCATTTACGGATGATGTTTGTCTTAATGTGCGTTGCGATATTCTTGAGCCGGATACGATGCAAGGTTACAATCGCGATCCGCGTTCAATTGCCAAACGCGCCGAAAAATATTTACAATCAACAGGTATTGCCGATACCGCGTACTTTGGACCCGAGCCAGAATTTTTCGTTCTCGACCATGTGACCTGGGGCGCGGATATAAGTGGCGCTTTTTATCAGGTTGATTCCAAAGAGGCGTCTTGGAATTCTGAACGTGACTATGACTCAGAAGGAAATACTGGCCATAGACCTGGTGTAAAAGGTGGCTATTTTCCAGTACCGCCGGTGGATTCTTTACATAACTTGCGTGGCGCAATGTGTTTATCGATGGCGGAAATGGGTGTTAAAGTTGAAGTGCATCACCATGAAGTCGCCACGGCTGGCCAATGTGAAATTGGTACAGCATTCAACGAATTAGTTAGAAAAGCCGATGAAACGCAAATCCTAAAATACGTCGTTCATAATATTGCCCATGCCTATGGTCGAACAGCGACGTTTATGCCGAAGCCATTAGTGGGTGATAACGGTAATGGAATGCATGTTCACCAATCGCTGTCTAAAGGCGGAACCAATATTTTTGCTGGTGGTAAATATGGAAATCTGTCCGATGAAGCACTTTGGTATATTGGCGGCATTTTTAAACATGCGCGTGCAATTAATGCGTTTACCAACGCCAGTACTAATAGCTACAAGCGTTTGGTTCCCGGTTTCGAGGCCCCTGTTATGCTGGCCTATTCCGCTAAAAATCGTTCGGCGTCTGTGCGTATACCGCATGTATCCAGTGAAAAAGCCCGTCGGATTGAGATACGTTTTCCGGATGCCTGTGGCAATCCATACTTGATATTTGCATCAATGTTGATGGCGGGTCTGGACGGAATCAAGAATAAAATTGATCCGGGTGAGCCGATGGACAAAGATCTTTATGATCTTCCTGCCGAGGAAGTTAAAGGTATACCAACCGTTGCCAGCTCTCTGGAAATGGCATTGGAATGTTTGCAGGCTGATAATGCTTTCCTGCAAGAAGGTAATGTTTTTAGTCAGGATATGATCGATGCCTATATTGACCTGAAGATGGAAGAGGTCAATACGTTACGCATGACGACTCATCCGGTTGAATTTGCCATGTACTACAGTTTATAAAATAGGCAAGTAAACTCGAAACCATAAAAACCAGGCTTATTAGCCTGGTTTTTTTATGGTTAAGCAAGTAGCCCGGACTTCGCGCAGCGAACGCCGGGAAAAACAGTATGCCGACAGTTAAACCTAATAAAAGTAGATTAATAGCAGTAAAGCCAATACATGTAGACACGGTATTAAATAATAATTTTTTGCGGCCTAATTATTTAAGTAAGCCCAGCGTTGTGCCGAAACAAATAGTATAGGCAAGCTTTAATAACGACAATAACAACAGGGTATGGGACAATCTTTGGTTATGCTATATTTATTTAGATTATGAAAAAACTGTTATTTGCACTAGTTTTGTTAAGTTTATTTTCAGCCGTGTATGCGGAGGTTTACCGGTGGGAAGAAAACGGAAAAGTCTATTTTTCAGATGTACCGCAGAAAAACGCAGACAAAATACAACTGCAGAAACTTCAGACATTTAAATCCAAACCTGTCCGGCGCGGGCGCTATGCGACGCCATCAAAGGCAAAACCGAAAAAAGTGCCATCCTATACATTGCAGATTAAGCAGCCTAGTAATGAGCAAACCATTCGTAATAATGCCGGTATCGTCGATTTTATTTTTAGCGTTGAGCCAAGACTAAATGCTGGTGCTGGACACAGAATTCAGCTTAGTATCAGCGATACAGAAATCAAAAACAAGATTGTTGGCACGCGCTATACCGGTAAAAATATTGACCGGGGATCACACAGCGTCAATGCAAAAATCGTTGATCGCGACGGAAAGCCGATCAGCCCTGAGGTTTCATTGCAATTCTATTTACACCGCCGCTCGATATTACACCCAGTAGCAAAATAATATAGACAAATGTTGTAGAACCGCACAAAAATGGTGCGCGTAAGATTGTTTTTTGGTAAAATAACAATTAATCGCGCACCAATTTTTAGTTTACAACCTATTCTATTCACTAACTGCTTCTATCTCGATGGTCTTAATGGCAATATTTTTAAAAAAAAAGCCGGAATCCCTGTATGAAAAAGTTCTAAATAATCTGGCGACAGCAGCGATGTTGCTGGATAAAGACCTGAAAATCGGTTATCTGAATCCAGCGAGTGAAATGTTATTTGAAATGGGCAGAAGAAAGGCGCTGGGGACGCCCTTTCAGAATCTTGTCTCCGCACCCGATTCATTGATTAACAATATGCGCCTATCCTTCAATACAGAAAGACAATTTTCTCAGCATGAAGTTTCCATTGAGCTGGGCAAAAAAAAAACCATTACTGTCGATTGTATGATGAATCCGTTGATGGAGTCTAATAATATTAGTGAGCTGCTAGTCGAGTTTGTGCAAATTGATGGTCATCTGAAATTAGCACAGGAGTCACGTCTAGTCGAGCAACAAAATACCAGTAATACGTTGCTACGCGGATTATCGCATGAAATAAAAAATCCATTGGGAGGTTTGCGTGGTGCCGCACAGTTACTCGAAAAACAATTATTAAATAATGATCTAAAGGAATATACAAAAGTTATTATTGATGAAGCTGACCGCTTAAAAAACTTGGTCAATCGCATGTTGTCGCCAAGTATTCCATTAAAAAAGAAGCTATTTAATATTCATGAAGTGGTTGAACGCGTGCGCGCGCTCGTTAAGGTGCAGAACAAGCACATCAATATTCATCGGGATTATGATCCGAGCATCCCTGAGATCGTCGCGGATCCTGAGCAGTTAATTCAGGTGTTGCTAAATTTAGCGTGTAATTCTGCCGAAGCACTTGATGGTCAGGGCGATATCGTACTAAGAACTAGAGCCATGCGCCAGTTTACTATTTCCAAGACCCGGCACAAGCTTGTTGTGGCCATAGAAATTATAGATAACGGGCCGGGTGTACCAGAAGACATTAAAGACAAAATATTCTTTCCTATGATCACTGGCCGTGTCGAAGGAACCGGGTTGGGTTTATCGATAGCCCAGTCGATAGTTAACCATCATGGTGGCTTAATCGATTGTATCAGTGAGCCTGGGCATACTGTATTTCAAATATTTTTACCGCTGGAGGAATGTGGTGCCGAATAAAGTTTGGGTTATTGATGATGACAAGTCCATTCGCTGGGTATTGGAAAAAGCACTGACCGCAGAGGCTTTGTCAGTCGAATGTTTTGAAGACGGCAATAATGTTATGTCAAAATTATCTTCAGAGTCACCTGATATCATCATGAGTGATATTCGCATGCCCGGTCTAGACGGTCTGGCACTATTACGCAAAATCAACACAGAATATCCAGCCTTACCTGTCATCATTATGACCGCCCATTCAGACCTTGATAGCGCATTATCGGCTTACCAGGGCGGTGCGTATGAATACCTGCCAAAGCCATTTGATACAGATGAGGCAGTTGCACTGGTTAAACGTGCATTAAAAAGTAGTGCGGGTGTTTCACCACAAACCCAAGAACCCGAAGTGATTCATGATGCGGATATTATTGGCGAAGCACCGGCGATGCAGGATGTTTTTCGGGCGATTGGGCGGCTATCTGCCTCTAATATTACGGTGCTAATCACCGGAGAATCTGGCACTGGTAAGGAGCTGGTCGCACGCGCATTGCATAAACATAGCCCCAGAGCAGAGCAAGCATTTGTTGCGTTGAATATGGCTGCCATTCCCAAAGATTTGTTAGAGTCTGAGCTTTTTGGACATGAAAAAGGCGCATTTACCGGTGCAACATCAATGCGTAAAGGTCATTTTGAATCAGCAGATGGTGGCATTTTATTTCTCGATGAAATTGGTGATATGAACGCTGATCTACAATCGCGCTTGCTACGCGTGTTGTCAGATGGAGAATTCTACCGGATCGGTAGCCATCATTCCATTAAGGTGGATGTTAGAATTATTGCTGCTACCCATCAGGATTTAGCGACGCGAGTGGAACAGGGCTTATTTCGCGAAGATCTGTTTCATCGTTTGAATGTTATTCACATTAATGTACCTGCTTTAAGAGAACGTGCGAGCGATATCCCTGTTTTGGTCAATTATTTTCTAAATAGTGTTTCCAAAGAATTGAAGGTTGAGCCGAAAAAGCCACAAGCAGATATGCTTGAGTATTTGCAGACACTGAGATGGCCAGGCAATGTTCGACAACTTGAGAACGCTTGTCGGTGGATGATGGTTATGGCGTCTGGCAAAGAAATACACCTGGAAGAATTGCCGCCAGAATTGGATCAAGGTAATGTCGTGAGTTCAGATTCTCGAGACTGGGATCATATTCTTAAAAGCTGGGCCGAGTCGACATTAAAAAATACCGACCAGCCCATTCTCGATATTGCCATACCTATTTTTGAACGAACGTTGATCGAAGTAGCGCTTAAACATACTGCTGGTAAACGCCAGGAAGCAGCCAAGTTGCTCGGATGGGGCAGAAATACGTTAACGCGAAAGATAAAGGAGTTAAAGCTGGAGTGAAATTGACTATGCAAGTACATAAAAAATAATGGACAAGCACTATATTATTTGGGGCATCGTTTGGCTACTCATCATTCTAGTAATCCGCTATAAATTTAACAGTCGTAAACAGTCTTTGCATAAACGGTTGCCGGGTTTAAACGCGGTAGACGTTGGCGAAGTTAACACTCGGGCCTGGTTGCCACTTTCGCCTCGTGCGGCGCACCTTATTACCGATAGCGAAATGAGCTGGCTCGACACGCTGCTATCGGATATGAACAGTCTGGATAAGGATTATTTGCATCAATATCTGGATTCGAGCAATACCACTGTTGTTATCGATGATCTAAGGGAAAAAGTTAAATTAAATAATAGCGATGATGCAGGATGTATGGATTTTCTATTGGCGGTTATTTTTAGCGGCCGTTTCCGGCTCGAAGATAAAAACAAGGTATTGCAGAATGTACACTTAAAAGTTGCTGCGGATAAAGGCCACGGGTTTGCGTTGTTTGAGATAGCACAACTGGAGTATTTTAAGTCGCTGAGTGGAAAAATAAACAATAGCGAAGAAGGTGCAAGGGTGCTTTATAGGCGTTCGGCGAGCAAAAATATTATACCGGCAAAGTTTATGATGGCGGTACTCTATATCACCGAATCTAGCAGTGACGGCTTACGCATGGAAGGACTGGAAGTCCTTAAAGAAGCAGCCGATGCGGGATATGCATCGGCAAATTATATACTTGGTAGATTATATGCCAGCCGCAATTTTGAATTTTATCAAAAACAGAAAGCACAGAAATATCTAAACAGGGCTGCAGACGCCGGGCATATGAACGCACAAGTTACCTTGGGAAGGTTATATATTTCCGGTGAGCTTGACGATCCAGGTTTAAAAAAGGCTCAAGCCGTGTTAAAAAAAGCGTCTCTCAGTGGGCTGGGGGAAGCGCAGCAAGTACTGGCGAACCTGTATTTGCAGCGACAAAAATTTGTCGAAGCGTTAGATTGGTCGACAAAGGCTGCACATCAGAATCGACCAGGGGCCTTCAGTACTATAGTGAAAATCAGGATAGCTGATGGGACAGTGCCAGGCTATCTGAGTGAAAGTAAAAAATGGTTCGAGTACGAATCTGAACATAGAAGTAATAATTTGTTGGCGATAAATTTCTATTTGGCCTGTCTATATGTTTTGGAGAAAATGCGGTCTTCGGGTTCTGATAATACACCAGAGCTTGAAGCTGTTTTGCAGAGTCTTTTGTCAGCTTTGATTAAGTTAGATGCTGTATTTTCCGAAATCGATTTTGATAAAATATATTCCGAAATTGATGCTATAAAAACGCAAAGAAGCTATTTAGACTATTTATTATGGTTGCTCAGTGACTATTGTGAAAGAACGTCTCGACAGGAATGTAAAGCGAAGTTGAAAGCAGCGGCGAGTGCAAGATTAGAAATTGCGATTACGACACTTGATCAGCTGAATTTTACAGAGAATGCGGTCGACGGCTTTTCACAATTGGGATACGCAGCCGCTAGTTATAAATGTGTGCTTACAGAGATGCGTCACAAAAACTATCAGGCAGCACTGGCGCATTTAAATAAGGCGGCTGAAGCTGGCCATACGATTGCCATGCTAAGGCTTGCTTATTTAAATCTCGGTTGGTGGGATTATGAAATTGAGGACGAAAATTTTAAAGGCCTCGTGAATAGGGACGATGCAAAAGGGATTGAGCTCCTAAAAACAGCCGCCTCCCAGTATTCAAGGCATGCCGCAGAGTTGCTTTCTCGCCTATACCTTACCGGTGAGCATGTCGTTAGAAATTATGCGAATGCAAAAAGCTACAAGAAAATCTGCATGCAAAATTATGATGAAGAAACGTCGTTGGCCACACATGTTATCAATGCGCTTATCTTGCCGGAAATAGAAGGTGATATTTCTATTTAAACCGGAATGAGTTAAAGAGGGTGTTAAATCCTGCGGTATTATTTTTTAATGTTCTTTCTCGTGATGTTGTAATGATATACGCTACTTTGCCCTTGCCTGGAACACGTTGATATTCCCGAACATAGGGAACTTCCCTACCGCGGAGTTTAATAGAGTATTTTTCTATAACACCTTGAGCACCTTTGCTCGCGGGAATATTTCTTTGTGTATCTTCGTATATGCTTTTACTGACCTTCCCTTTTCGCATTTTTTTTCTTATACGTTTATTATAGGCGCGAACAAACTCTACTAATCGATTGGCCTTTTTATCAGGATAGATGAAAACAGCAATACTGGCTCTTCGTCTAGTGCGAATAACGATAATATGATTATTAAAGGTCTTTTTATTTTTGACTAAACGCCAGCCTCTATGGTATGTAAATATAACACCGTGCTTGCTAAAAGATTTTGTCTTCTTGCGCAATTGTTTTTTGGCTGCAAGGCTTACGGACGAATATAATACTAGAGTAATAACAAATAAGAATATAATAATGTTAGTGAAATAATATTGAGAATACGCTATATTTTTATGGGTTTTCATTTTTTTTTAGTATAAGTATTGGTATTGCTAAATAATAAAGTACATGTGCACTGATATCCAGCAGAATATTATCAAATATCAAGGTCAGCGATAACTGTTAACTTAGAATCACCCTATTGATGAGCTATCCGCTTGAAGCAAAGTCGTAGGTCAAATTTTGATCCGGCGCCTGAATATAATTTCCCTGAATTAACTGGATACCAACGCTCCATAAATTGGCGATTGATGATGCTTCATCAATATGCGTCGCAATTATTCTAAAGCCCGTGGATTTTCCCAGTGTTTTTAGCGCCGCTATTGAATGTTGTGCTTCGTTGCTGGTGCTAATGCTGTCTGTTAACTCACGGTTTACTTTAATGTATTTGGCATAGTACCTGTCGGCTATCTTATCAATAACGTTATTGATACCGACGTTGCTGATCGCCATATTGCAATCGTGTTTGCGAGCAAAAGTCGCAAACTTTACTAATGTACCGTCATCATTTTTTGCCTCAAGTTCAGTAATTTCGAAAACAAAACGCAAGTTCGATTTTAGCGCTAGTTTTAAAAGCGCATTCATCAGTTTCCCTTGTTTGACGGTTTCCAGGGAAATAGGAACAAACAACTCACTTCTATCTTTGCTTACAGTTTTTTCGCCAGAGATTTTGGCTAAAACTGTTTTTAGAATCCATAGTTCAATAGTGACCGTTAGCCCGGTTTGGTTGGCGATATTTAACAGTTGTTTAATTTCTGGCTGACCATCAACCGGCTTACAATAGGAAAAAGAGGCTTCGTAGCGGATTTCCGTTTCGCCTGCCATTGAAACGATAGGCTGGTATAGCAGGCAAAAGAGTTTTTCCTTAAGACCCTTTTTTATTAGCAGTACATTCTTTTGGTCTTCTGAATTTTTAGCCCTTTCATCTTCTACTGTATAGCTATAATATTGATCTTTACCCTGGGTCTTGGCTACTTTACACGCGGATTCTGCAAGGGACATAATATGTGCTGCGTTTTTACTAGTATCGCTGATTTGTGCAACGCCGATAGAACAGGTGCAGTTAATAGTTGATTCGCCTATTTGAAATCTGTTCTTCTTTAAACCGTTACATATATTATTAGCAATCGATGTTGCTAGTTTTGTATTAGCATTTCTAAATAGCAGTGTAAAGACATCGGCAGAAAACCTTGCAACGGTGATATCGTCATTACTGAGCTTGGACAATAGTTTACCTATCCGGCCAATGAATTGATCGGTTGCGACCAGACCTAGATTTTCGCTGGTTTTCTTAAAATCGTCGATATCGATATAGAGAATAAAATCCGTATATTTATTTTCCCCCTTTGCGTTCTCGCCAACAATAATTTCTATTTTCTCCATAAAGTATTGGCTATTGAACAGACCCGTTAAATAGTCATGGCTTTTGATTTGCTCCAATTCTTTTTCGTTAACCAGGTTGTTTCTGATATAAAGTTGTGTACACTCCTCTTCGTCAAAACTCGCTGCAGTAAACTTCATAATCGAACTAAAACATTCGCCATTTTCTTTACTGATGGTAAATTCCATTTCTTCGTCAAGGCGTTTGCCGTTACTGATATCCCGCAATATTTTTTTAAACTGATCATAATCACTACGGTGTATCATGCTTAATATTGGGGTTGCTTCTACGGCACTTGAGTCCGAAAATCCGAGTATGTCGATATAGGCTTGATTGCAATAGACATGTGCGCCTTCGTGAATATAGGCAATCGCATCCCTGGAGCTTTCCATCAATGTTCGTATCCTAATCTCGTTATCTAAATATTTTTTTTCTAACGAGGTTAGTTTTTTATCAAGCAACATACTTTTTTTTTCTTTTTCGACTCCCCATAATAAAATTGACTCGTCACTATCGGGAATGTAATTATTTGCACCTATTCCTATGTAGACAGCATGTTCCTCATATCTGTATTCATGGGTATAGACGATAACAGGGAGCTGTGGAAATTCCCGCTTTAGTCGAGAAACGGCTTGCTTGGCAATGTCGTTTAGTTGAGTTGAAATGATAGCAATATGATAGTCAAAATCATTGCAGTATTGAAACAATGTTTCCAGGTCTGAAGCATTTTTGTAGTGAAGAGCACAACCTTGAGCGCGTAATTCATTGGATAGTGCTTCCGCTTCGTTAGAGGACTTGAAGAGTGTGATAACTTCCAGAGTCGCGTCGTTTTCCATTTTTAACTAAGCCCTGAGCAGTGTTGGTTTGGCGCAGAAAGTGACTAGGAGAAATCCAGATTGCCTGGCATCTATTATTAGGTACTGCAAATAGTACGCCAGTCGATTTTGGCGGTTTATAGTTTGTCTAATAAGTGTTTTAGTTTTCGAAAAGTATTGTATTTAGGTATACCGAAGAAATACTCAGACGCCAGTTATTGGCACACAAAATGCTTTCTTACCTTTAAGCTATTGGTACTAATGCTAATAGTATTAAATGTATTGGTATTAGATGTATTGGTCCGAGTTCAGCTTGATTGTGAAGTGAAAGGATATCCAAATACCTTAATTTACTAGTGTTATTCGGTGTCCAGTTATTGATTATTAAGCAGCTTAAGATAATCAGTGTTACTGCCGATATACCCTATTAATAGATATACTAAACGTTAAAGGTTGATATATGAACGCAAAAAATAGCAAAGGTTTTACGCTGGTCGAAATTGCTATCGTACTGGTAATCGTTGGTCTTTTACTGGGCGGTGTGTTAAAAGGCCAGGAAATGATTA
Source organism: Gammaproteobacteria bacterium (assembly GCA_003233345.1). Taxonomy (GTDB): domain Bacteria; phylum Pseudomonadota; class Gammaproteobacteria; order SZUA-21; family SZUA-21; genus SZUA-21. The sequence goes on from QILK01000004.1 coordinate 20,175, forward strand.
ATAACGCAAAATTAAAGCGTATTACAACAGATTTTGATGGTATTTCCGCAGCCGTATTTTCTTATCAGGATCGTTATAACACTGTTCCTGGAGACGATAATACTGCCAGTGTTCGCTGGCCAGGTGCGAGCAACGGGAATAATAATGGCGCTATCGCTGGGGGCTGGAACAGCACCAATAACGCCAATGAATCGAGAATATTTTGGCATCAATTACGCAATTCAAATCTGATCCCTGGGGCAACTGCAGGTGCGGCATCCTTTAATCAGCCTCGAAATTCTTATGGCGGCATGATCGGTGTCGAAGACACTAACTACGGACTGGCAGGCATGGTTGTTTGCATGGGTAGAATTGACGGAACCAATGCGGCGATTATCGATACTCAAAATGACGACGGTATTCCTAGTACTGGTTCAATACGTGCCAATACCGCCAATAACGCTAATGCAGGATCAGCCGATTATACAGCTGTTATACCGTATAATATTTGCAGAAAACTATAGCCCTTAAGTTTTAATTGAAGTAAAGAAAAAGCCCGCGTCGCGGGCTTTTACTGTGTGACCCTAAGTAGCCCGGACTTCGCGTAGCGAACGCCGGGAAAAGGATGATGAAGGGTTTATGTTCGCCGAAATCGAAACAGGGTGAAGAAGGATAAACTATTGTGGCCACTTGCCAGCAGCCACCAGCCGGTAGATAAGTGTATTTTTTGAAACCCAAATCAAGAGGTCATCAAACTGGTCTCTGACATAAACATCTTGTGTATAAATTGAATTACTGGCCGCACCGTTAGTGCAATTCCGATTGGTATTTGCGGCACCGTCATCGTCGTTTTCAGCGTTAGGTAGCCCGTCTCCACCACAAGAATAGAGGATGGCAACAGGTGCATCCGGATTCGTTACCGTTAATGGCGTTGCGGTACGATCCTGAACTGCCAATCCATCAAGAGTCGCGGGTATATTGGCTATAGGCGTTGTGGAAAAACCACTGTCAACACGATAGCGAATAACATTTCCCCAGGCATCGAAACGATCCAGGCCCAAAGTCGCCCAGGGTAATTGCCCTTCGGTAGTACCGGCACAAGGAGAATTTTCTATGCCATCACTATTAGTATCAGGACAAGGCATTCGGCTATAGATGACAGCGAAGCCTAGCAGTGCGTTATGCGCTGTTTGTAAATAATCACGGGTTTCCTGGCGTCGTTGATTTTCTAGTGATGTCGATAGAGGTGTCATTAACCCGGCCAGCAACAAGCCTAGGATCAGCATAACAATCGCCATTTCCACTAGCGTAAATCCGTTAGTTCTATTTACATAAAGTGTTCGCATC
>QILK01000267.1 GCA_003233345.1 Gammaproteobacteria bacterium
ATAGCGTACAAAATCGGGTTTGATCCGGTGTTTCACCACGGACTTCAATGGCCGAGCCAAATGAGATACGCCGGGTGGGAATATAATCAGCAATCTCACCAAACGGAATGGCCATTGGCTGTGATCTGAGATTAATAATCATACCTAAAAATGACAACAAGTCGTTAACCAGGCCACCATGAGCATTTTCGCGTGTACCCAGTACCTGTGGTGAATATTCGCGCATGGTATTTTCTATCGCCGAACACACTTCATCCATTTCACGCAAGTGTTTTGTTAATATCAGTTGGGCTTTATTGGCATTATATTTTGAAAACAGCGAGCCGATTTTTTGGCCCATCGATTCAATTTTACTGGCGGCCTGGCGACGGACGACGGCTAAATAATGCATATTGCTATACATGTCGCGTTGCCTGAACTGGTTGTGCCATTCTTTATTTAGTTGTTTTGCAAATGGGTTAGAAAATTCCCCCGTGGGTAGCTGGTGATGTAGATCGCGCACAAGATAAGACCAGAAACAAAAATTGAGGCTGCCGATAGAACGAAAAATAGTGTTAAAGGTATTTTTTCGATGTAAGAGGTAGTCAATATCCTGGGTTTCATAGGGCAAACCTTTGATACGATAGGCGCGCATCAGATCATCATTTTTGGTCAATAATGTTCGACCTTCGCGAATATCATCAGCAAACACCGTATAAGGCACATGGCGTGATACAAAAAATTCGTTGCGTATTTGCTTGCCACGAAAAGTATTCATAACGCCGTCGGGCAAATTACGTTTGTCTTCTTGTTTCTTCTTCTTTTTTTTAAGATAAGACACGGTAGCGATAACTCTCCATTTATCGACTGGCTATTATGGCGAATAGGAATTGCAACGCCAATAAAAATAGTTACTGACAAATCGACACTTTTGCACCTTGATAAAAAAAATATCAAAAATACGCGGGTCGTGTCGACAACACACGTAGCCGATATAATGAACGGCTGCAAAGATCATGATTGGTTTTAAAAATGTTTGCGTGATGATAAAAGTTTCGTAGCTGACAAAGAAATTTAAAATAAAAAATGAATAAGTCACTCCCAGGATCATGGTTGGCCGAGTCATTGCCAGAAACAACGGATCGAAATCACTTGGATGTAACTGTGACCGAATGACATCAGACATAACCTTGTGCCCCTGGCTATTTTTTAGTTAAATTAGCTTATCCAACCTTTGATTGTGGTGACAATTGCCTGGCCACCAAAAATAAATCCCATACCAACACAATAACCAAGCACCCAGGCAAAATGAATTTTATTAAACGCCCAGGCAACACCAATTGCGATTAAAACCGCACTGGCAAACGCAATGCCTAATCCCGACTTAGCCCAGCTAACAAAGCCTTCCAAACCACGGGTTAGTGGGTCACTTGCGGCAAAAAGATCAAATGACAAAAAACATAAGATTACGACGACAAGATACAACTTGATTTTAAATGAATGGGTTCTGGCAAGCGTTACATGCGTTGTATCGCAGAATATTTCCCTTGTCATTAAGTCTCTCCTTTAACAAACCGAAATTATTTTTTAGAATTATTTATGACTAATCAAAAGTACTATATATACATATAGAAAGCAAATATCAAAAAAAAACTCTTTCTGTTGTTTTATAAGCCATTATTACTGTACCAGCAAAAATCCGTTCGCTAACGATCCGTTTGCGGATTTTTAAAAAGAGCCGCCTAAATAAGAATCCGGTAACAAGCTGAAATAACGAAAAAACTCATATATGAGTTAAAAAGTCGCTTTAAGTCTGCAAGCTTGGCGATGTATCTCGCATCCACCTGTCAGCTTTGACGCAGTTAGACTACTTGTTAAATAATCGCGGACATCTAAAGTCTTTAATCAGTTTATTAAGCGCAGTATATTTTTCCTTATCAACAACCGATGCAGAATACTCCGCCCGGTAATCACCAGATTTAAAGACAATACTTGATCGTTTTTCTAACGACTGATCGACCATTCGATAGAAGCTCCAATCACTTGATTTAATTTCCTCGCTAATCGGGGTTTGTCCAGGAAGATAGAAGCTAAATCGTATGTTGTTTTTTTTGCCCTGCGGTGGCCAAATAACGGTTTCATCCAATTGTGCCCCGTGTCGATAGCTAAACTTTTTTTCCCCCAGTTCGATCACTATCTGATTTGCCCGACTGTCCAATAACTTGGGTCTGAGTTTGTAGCGAATTCTAAATTTGTCTTTCTCAAACGTATTTTTTCTAATTTCCCGCGCTACTTTCCGCAACTTAAGAATATTTGTATTTAATCCTATCAGCTTGCCTTCGTGGTTGAACGTTGTGGCATTTGCCATGTATTTTTTTAGACGCAATGTGAAAAATTTTTCTATTCGACCCTTTTCCGAAAACAGTTGATGAAACTTGCGCAAATTCGATGTTTTTTCGGATTTCCGGTTAAAGGGATATTTTGATTTTATCGATCGACACAATGGCAAGACTTTCGATTTATAGATAGACACTATCTTGTCTTTTTCACTACCGAACAGTGAACGCTTAATCTGCCCTGCTAAATGCGTGAAATACAGATTTAACTTTAGCTTGCCGCTTTTCCCGCCGGTATCGTTAATTTTCTTAATTATATTCGTCACTTTAATTTTGTCTTTGATCTTTAACGCCGCATATAATTCAGTTGTCTTTGCCGGAATATCTGATCTAATTTTTAGATCAATAATTTCATCGATTAACGATTTGGCTTGACTATTCAGTGCGACCGCTTTCAGGTTTTTAAGGGCAACATCACTAAGCGTAACAAAAATATCAGGGTGCCTTCCTATCGTATTCAGAAAGACCAACGCCTGATCCCGATTACTAAAAGACTTAAGACGCAAGCCTTTAATGGTTGCCTGCCAAAAACTGCTATACTTATTTATATACTCCGACAACAACTGTTTTTTTAATGCCGTTATGCCCTTGTCTGACAAACCGTCTTCTCGCAATACCCAGGATGATTTTTTCAATTTCGATAATTCTTGCTCCACCACCGCGACATAGCTTGAATAACCTTTTGTCGTGTATATATAAGGTATCTCAGAAGAGTAGGTATTTTCAATATAAGGTAAAACCGGCGGCACAAATAAAGCGCTGAATTTAACCGGTGCTTTCTTAATTACCGTGACCTTTATCGCTATTCTTTTACGTAATAACTTTAGCAACCATTTACTGTCAGCTTTGCTTTGCAGTTTATTGACGATAATATAATTTAATCGGATTTTTGCTTGCAGCTGCTCCGCTTCCAGTACTTGATAATGTCGATAGAAGGATTTTAACGGCGGCGTATTTTTGGATAACTGCAACCGTTTGCTTATATAGTTCGCGAGCATTATTCTGTCTTTTTTATTAAATCGCTTTAAACCCATATAGGCTGTCAGTCCCTTATAGGCGTCTTCTTCATTTATATCTTTAGTAGCTATATCTCTTTCCAGAAAATAAAGCAACGCAGGTGGATATAGACTGTTTACCTCTTTTTTATAAAAATCTGCCAGGTCTACACGTATTCGCTTTAAAACCAGTAATTCCAAACGTGGAAAGATTTGATTTGAATATAAGTAATCATTACGTCCTAATGCGTCCACCTGATCCAAATACTTAACGACGGCGAGGAGGTCACGCGAATCCGGTCTCTTTATTCGCGAGAAAGCAACCAATTGCGTTGATTTTTTTTGAATAGCTGAATCATTGAAACGATAGGTATCCACTAAAATATAAGACCATACCGAGAACGCTATTGCTGCCAGGGTAAGAACCGCGACTCTAAAGGTAACCAACCCCTTATTTACAACATCATCGCCGCCTTTTCTATGCGCCCGCATAACGCGCGTCATCGCGCCTGCAGAAAAACCATACGCTGAATTGACCGAAGTAAAATATAAACCGGATACACTCAAATGGATTTTATTATTCAGAATCGAGGAAAGTAAATTTTTTAACGGATCAGACAGTGCTGACAGTAAATGTGGCAACGTATTGAGTTTTATCTTTTGTTCCTTTGTTGGAACCGCCGATATAAAAGTCGGTAATATTCTATATAGCTGGCTGAGCATTTGCTTATAGTTTTCCAGATAAACGGCTGGATTTTTACTTGGGGATTTACAAAATCCCAGGGTGTCGTCCGATTTATTTCCAACGCAATATTTACGGTACTCTGAAAATCCTTCGATATTTTCTATCTGGTTTACAAATAAGAAAAACGGCGTCTCCTGGTTTAGCGTTTCCGCCAGTGACTTTAACTGGGCGTGAATTTTTAGCGAAACGCGCTTTGCTTCCTGATTGCTATCCGCCACTAAGTCCTGCGTGGAGACCATAACGATTACACCATCGACAATATTATTGCCAAGTTGGCGCAAAAAAGGCACTATATTTTTCCACTCTGAAAAACTGCCTTGATCGCCAGCATGGTCAGCGAAACGGGTGGATGCCAAGTCAATGACAATCGCTTCTCTCGCTATCCACCACCGCAAGGAATGTGCTTCGAACACACCGCTAATTGGCTTTATGGGTGCCTCGCCCAGGACCGGTGTCAGAGAAGTATCGGTAATAAGTTTTTCGACATCATCCGGGTTATCGGCAACGACGACAAAAACCGGATATTTGCTTAAATCAACTCCCTCATACCTGAGTCGTTCAAACGCATGGAAAAATTTATTTCGATTTGAGTATCCGCTACTCGCTTTTTCCCTTAAGCCCTGCAATCCTTCAAAATCAATCGTTTGCATAATACGCTTGTAAAGTCGACGTATTTTTAGAGTGTTGCGTATTGGGCCGCTAAAATAGGCGATTAAAACTAGGATACTAAAAATAGCAGCAGTGGTTATCGAATTTAACTGGCTATTTAATAAATCGAATTTTTCACGCACTAGCCATATTGAAGCTAACAAAGATAAAACGCCAATTAGATTTAATATTCTATTTGACCGTGGCATAACACTTTCCCTTCTAAATTATTTATTTTTATATTAATTTTTTATTTGTTCCATTTTAGCGACGATAGTTCCCATGTCTGCGTATTTTTTGCTAATCAGCTGCTCGGTGACATAATACAGGCCTATAGAAACCAGTAGAATAATGGATAGGATTGACCATAAAGGTCGCGCCGTATAAGACTGGTTGCTTACGCGATATTCCCTGCTTGGTTTTTGTATGATGAACCATTCTTCAATGGCCAGCTCTAGTGCTTCACTTTGAACCCGTATGAGCGTAAAACGATCGGGAAGATTTTCATATTTCCCCAGATAACCAATTTCGATAAGTGACATAGCCAATATCGCCAGGTCCACTGTTTGCTCGTTAACACCTTTTGAAATTTCGTCCGTCATTTCCCAGAACCGGCTTAATGCGCCAGGTTCATTTTGGGTCCGCAGCAAGAACCCGTTGCTGGCCGCGCCGCTATACAGCTTTTTTCTGGTAAAGATGTCGTCAAACGCACTGCTGACAAAATAGCTAGCCTGGTTAACAATCTCGATATCCACTCCATCATCGACTAGGTGGGTGTTATACAAAGACAACTCTGAAATAATAAAGTTGCTTAGTGCGACTGTATCCGAGCTAAAACTGCTTTCTATATTCAGGTCGTTCAGTATTTTTATTAAAGTCGATGCATGCCTAAGTACCGAGCTGTGTGTTTTGTCTGATACAATTTCCAGTGCCTGCGCCATCCATGTTATCCCAATATGTCGTGAATAAATATTTGCCTCAACGAGCCCGATTATAATAGCAAACATTATGAAAATTGTAGACGATAACGGTTTAAATATTCGATTCCGGGCTTTGATGGGCATTGACATACGATGAAGTTTATTGTTTAAATACTGACCACTTAAAAGTCGATAAAAATAACAATATAGCACCCAGCACTATTAAGCCCGAAAGCGCTTGTTGACTTACTAAGTAATTGGTTAAAAACATAAAATTCATGGGAACCTTGAGGCTCATCCGTTGCTTGCAATAGCCTAAGTATCTCAGGTATTATTTGTAACAATTTTGCCCACTGAGGTGGTAAAATCCACATGCCCAATGGAATTTTTTTGGTTGGTGTATCGATGAATAGATTTAAATTTATAGAGGACTAGGCTATGAGAGGCTATCGCTCAATTGGGATCGTGATTGCTTGTTATTTGCTTTCACTTACCGCCTGTAATTCACTGGTAAAGGTTCGTGGAAAAATTGTTGCTGCAAGCAATATTAATCCAAATATTCGCGATCAGGCCTCACCTGTGGTAGTCAAAATATTTCAACTAAAAAGTATCAAAAAATTTAATAGCGCGTCCTATCTCACACTGACTAAAGACGCCAAAGCCTATCTCGGACCCGATTTAATTCAGGTAGAATCTATTATTGTCCGACCGAAACAAACCTTGCCTTATAAAACCGACATGAGTTCTAATACAAAATACATTGGCATCGTCGGGGCTTTCCGCGAAAAAAATCAAACCGGTTGGAGAGCAACCCATAGGGTCAGCCTGGTTCATTACGAAAATATACACATTAATATTACTGGCAACACGATTAAAATAGGGCAACCCACGAGTGCGGATTTTAAATATATCAAACGCGGTCAAGGAAAAAGAAAATAGCCATAGATTACAAACTTCGAACAAGACTGATCGAGCGTAATTATTTTAAGCGACCTTCTTTGACTTGAATTTTGCCGCCTGTTGACGCGTTAAAAATACACCCTTTATGACAAAACCCGAGACAACATTGACCCCGGCCCTTGCACTCACTTCATCGGGCAAACCATCATAACGATGTATCGGTGCGATACGGCCATCACTAAACCGCGAAAGATAGATCGTCGCGGTTTCCATATCGTAAAACGCCGGTAACAATGAATCTGAATTAATCTTATTAATGATACTGTCTTCAAGATGTCGCTTTTTGAGCGCGGACATTGCTTTTACTCCTGTTTTAAAGTGATCTAAACTGTTTTTTATTTAGATCTAATAACAATATTACTCGGTAAATATGTACTAAATCTGTCAATCTCAAGACCAATTCTTGAAAGATCAAGGTTAAACTATGCAAATTGGCGGAAGGACTGGGATTCGAACCCAGAAGGCTTGTTACACCTTACGCCTTAGCAGGACGCTACAATCGCCATTCTGTCACCCTTCCATAACACTATACTGGCGCGCCCGAAGGGAGTTGAACCCCTGTCTCTCTGATTCGTATTCAGAGGCTTTTCCTTCTAAGCTACAGACGCAATAAACTTGGCGGAGAGACAGAGATTCGAACTCTGACACCTTAAAGGCCCTCGGTTTTCAAGACCGCTGCCGCTACCCAGAATCTTTCGGCTAACCTCTCCACATTACTGACGCATAAAAAAACCCTGTTAGGCCGATGCCTAACAGGGTTTTCCTGGAAAGGCATGCTGAGTGCCTTTCAAAATGTTCTTTAAAAGCTTAACTCATATTTTTGCTAGTCAAACGACTCGAGCGCCGGTGTTGACTCACAGAAACACTGGACATGGAAAAACAACGCCAACTCACATTAACGGTGTGCTTTGTCGTTCCAAATTCAGATTCAGTTTTGTTTAAATGATATTTCATGACGGTGTGAATTATAATAGCTACTTTTAGAATTGCAAGGGTTTAAAAAACTTTTCAATAAAAAAATATTCTAATGTATAAACCGTTTAACATAAGCCAAGTTTCGATAGTTATTTACGTCGCCGCCAGGTTATCGATAACCAAGCTGACGCTGCGCTGATAACAACGACCACTAAACCGATAAGATGAATGGGATCATTGATATAATGTCCGTGTTGCCCATGATCTTGCAAGTAAGTAACAGCCACAAATCCCGTCGATAAAATCAAGATCATAAATGACACAATAAAACTGATACCATTAGCGGTTTTGCTGAAAATACCTTTCTTTTTCATATTCTAACCTTCCAAATTACGTCGCCAATAGAGCCCTCAGACCACGTCTGTGAGTCTAAATTTCTCAATACTATAACATTTCACCCGATAAATATTTGTGATTATTAGCGATAAAACCTGTTATACAGACAGACAATCCTAACGCTACCACTTAACTATATGATTTTATTATAACAACTTTTTAAATTTTACAATTTGCTATGGATCGCAGATTTTACTTAACAATGCAGCGAGTAAAATTAACGCCTATTCTTGTAAATATTTCATAGTCAGCTTATATACTTGCTCGTCATCAATATACTTACCGGTCACGTGATTAACAATAATACGCTCGCGCTCGTCGCCGCCTACGGTATCACCATCGTTGATGGCCGGACCATTTTCAATTAAATAACTGACAATATTGTATACAAAATCCAGTATCTTCGCTGTATCCCAGTCACAAGGACTCATCTCTATCTCATTCAGCCCGAATTGCGACATACCGACGGTATAGAGTTCTAACTGATTATCGTCACTGGCAACCAATTGAAATCTCACCCACAAGTATAGCGGTGGAGTATCGCTGTCCAAATCCTCGCTCATATCCAGAAACACTTCGCTTGAATTGGTCACGGCACCATCGCCCCAATAAACGCCGACGCCGGCAAATGTTTTAATCGCGATTCGGGCAAGTTTACTTAGAACCATATTCAATTGTACCGGATCTTCAGGGCCCGCGAGTATTCCGGTTATAATATGAGCCTTATAGGCGCGCAAGTCACGTGCTGCGTCTGGCCAGAATAAATTCCCGTCCGCATTATGTTCCGCCTCCTGATCCGGTATCGGCGCTGATATAAGCGTTAAAAACGCATGGCCACACGCCGGTACGGAAATAAAGAAACTCTCATTATCTTGCGTTTCTATTTTAAGTTTTTCACTAAATTCTTTTTCGACTTCACTTTCTAACAGGGCAATATCAACCTTGGTACTTTTACATAAAACAAAGCATACTCTACCCTGCCCCTCCATCGCATCAGCCGCGTCGGAGGGTTCACTGGCTGCATTTTTCTTATTAAATTTGTTCCAAAATTTCATTTTATTTCACCCCCATTTTAATCAAATTTTTGTGAGTAGCAATTTTTTAATACGACTCGGTTACTTTAAGTGGATCAATTTTTAAAGCCCGCACATCATCCCAATCTGAATTTTTAGCATTAACAAATCCTTGTAATTTAACCGCGCGCAATAATTTTCTACCCATCTCCGACTTATGCAGGTCTGCAAACGATTTTTGCACAAGGTCGACTATTTCCTTCGGCACACGTTTATGGACAGCAATCGCATGTGGCGTATATCCTTTTGTCGTCCATAGCACCCGTAGCGTGTCCGATACGTCTTTATCTAGTTTATCAATAGTACGTACCGCACCACCACCCGCCCTATATTTTTTACTCGAGACGGACCGATACACTAAGTCGTGAGATGAAACATAGTTTGGCCTAATATTGATTCCTTGCTTTTCTAGATAAGCACGTGTCAAAATTGTCGCGCCAAGTGCCGAGGGTGATGGGAACGCCAGGTGGCCACCCTGTAAATCTTTAACTGATTTTATCGAACTATTTTTTCTTACAACAATGATACCTTTTATCTTTTTGTCTTTTGGCTTTATGATTGCATGGTAATTAGAAGTATCATGAAAAACGGTATAGTGAAATGGATTCATATAGGAAAAATCATACCAGCCAATTTTTAGCTCTTTTTCAAACTCAGGGATTGTTTTGCTGGTTTTTAACACTAGCTTAATGCCGCTCTGCTTGGAAACCCGGTTTAATATTGGGCCCCATATTTTTTCGGTTTTTTCTGCCGATTGTTGTGGCACGACAGAAAAGCTATAGGTCTTTTCATACATATAATTACTTTTCGGTTTTTTATCATTGCTTTTTTGTTCGATTAGTCTGGCATTCCTAACTGATACTTCGCTGCCGTGATCCTCCACTTTGGGCGCTGATCTACGGTAATTTTGTTTGGAAACGATTTTATTAACGGATTTTAAAATAGTACGTAACTTGCTTGCACTATTGGCAGAATAGTATTTCCCACCAGTATTGCTGGCAATACATTTTAATTTGGACAGGCCTTTAATACCTTTAACACCTAAACCCACCACATGTACACGAAGGCGTTTATTTTCCTGTTTAAGCATTTTCGCTACTTTACAAGAATTCAACCCGCAGTTATCTATACCATCGCTCACCAATATAATCGTTGCTGCTGCATTCTTTGATTTAAGTTTGCTTGCGGCTAATTTTACCGAAGCGGTGAGTGGCGTTCGTCCCACGGGACGAATCCGTGCTAGCATTTTCATTATTCTACGGCGATCGACCCGTCTTACTTCCGATAATGTTTGAATATCCTTGCAACTATTCCGGTGACGACTGCCATAGACCATGACACCGAGTTTAGTGTTTTTATCCCACTCATCGAGCATTTGTCGGATCGCTCTACGGGCAATAACTACTTTTGATGTTTCGTCAATTTTACCCCACATGCTTCTTGACAAATCGAGAATCAGAATTGCATTTTTATCTGTTGACTTTGAATTATCAGAAAATAGTTTTGTCGAGATAGTTAATAAAATAAGTACAATCAGGGTAGAAAACACCAGTGACCGCCTGTCGTTCATTATAAATTTCCCCGTTTGAGCGCAAACGTACTAACTTGCTGCTTATTTTTTGTGACTAGAGGATAAATAAAGCGGTGCCTTCGCGGCTTATAAAACGCAACGCCTATCCGTCTTTTTGCAGAACTACATTATAATAAAATTTGTCCGGGTCTTCCTTGTCCACAGTCGAGATCATCAACTTTTTCTCTTTGGTAGTTTTTCGTTGCAATAACAGGTCTTTTTCATTGAGTGGGTGGCTGGGGAAATACATTTGCGTGGTAATAGCACCATAGCTTGGCTTGCTGATTTTAAAATGAATATGCGGAGGACGGTTCCAGGTATTTGAAGCTGGGTATACACCGGGGAAAACAGTCTTAAATTGAATTTTTCCATCCTTATCCGACGATACAATAGCCCAACCCTGAAAAAATGGATCTAGTGGTGACTTGTTTTTATCCTGCGAATGACGATAGCGGCCAGCTGCATTGGCCTGCCACAAATCCACCTGGACATTCTCGAGACCTTTTCCAGACTGATCCCGCACCACTAGTTCGATAACGATAACCCTTCCGCTCGCCCTGCCACTCTCACCTTTTATCCGTGTTAAATCCAGATCTTTGTCTTTTTGCGCCCGCAGCGGATAAAACGGACCTTCTGTTTCTGTCGGGGTTAGTGACCAGGCGATATTACTGGCTTTGACTAGCCCGGTAAGGTTGGCAGCGACTAGACCGGAAATACTGGCCAGAAATTTTCGACGATTTAGTTTTTTCATTGTACGATTACTTAGAAGAATTCATTTGATTGTACTGCTTTACCGAAATAATACGCTCACCGTCCTCGTCCCATAAAATATATTTAAGCGCGCCTGGAACACCACCTAGTTTAATCCTAGTCACTTCTTCAAACAAGTAGGCATACTCTTGGTGACAAGCAGCAAGATTGTAGTTAGGGATCCCGGCCGATATATGATGAATATGATGATAGACGATATCAGCGCCAAACCAGTTAAAGACTTTAGGGAAGGTTAAAAAACTGGTGCCTTTTAACGCGGCGGTGTTGTAATCCCAACGTTCGTTATCGCTGGCATAAGAACCTTCAAAATTATGTTGAACCGTGAATATAATTAAAGCGACAGCACCGGCAAGCGATAAACTGATAATATAAACGGTAAAAAATGCGGCCGCACCAAAAAACCAGCTGGCAGCAACCCAAATAACCAGCAAGATAATGTTATTTAACGTCATGTGCAGATATTCTTTACTGGTGTTCCAAAACCGGGATTTATAAGCCGCCATAATGCGCGTAAATGAATCGCCAGGATTCTGGATTTTTTTCTTAACTAAATTAAACGCAAATTGCAGACTGCCTAAAATCCAGGTAAACCTTGGATTAAATATAAAATATAAAAAAGCACCTATCGGCCCTAGCAGTATATTGCGTAAACCACGGTACCGGTGTTGCTTGAACGATGACAGTTTTTTATATTCGTTAACCGATAATATATTTAGGGGGCCGCGATACTTCTGCCAATTACCATTAGTGGCATGATGATAGTTGTGATGTTGCGCCCAGACATATTGCGGCATACCCACGAGCACGCCGGTAAGCACACCGTCCAGTGTATTATATAATTGGGTTTTAAATAAACTTTTATGCCCGCAATCGTGCATGAGCATAAATATTCGCACAGTGAAAAACGACAATAGCAGCGTAAAGATGGCCGACAACCAAACGGAAGTTTCCCAACTTACTATCGCCAAATAAAACAGCACAAAATACGGAATAAGGGTATTTAAATTTTGAATTAGCGCCTTTGCGTCACTTTTACATGAATACTTCCGAACAATATCGGCAAGAACCTCTTTAATTTTATCAGGTGAATTCATGGTTCCCAGCATCCACAACAAGGCACTCGACAAAAGCAACTAATGTCGTGGTTAACACTCATATCATCAAGCACTTGGGGGTGGTTATTTATTATTAAGTAATATACAAGATTATAGAACACTTCCAGACCTAAAGCACGAGGAGAATTTGCTTTCTAAATCCCACTACGGCCCCGCTTTTGTTGTTATCGTTATTATCGCGCAGTGACTAATAGCGCCTAATTAACCACATAGATAATCTAGGAATTTTCCGGTAATCATCGCCACGAAGACCTCATACGGCCTTAATATGGAATGATAGTTATATAAGACCGTCGAGCCTAGAAAACATTCAAATATTCTGATAAGAATACGTTAGAACAATCGATTTATATTTAGTCACTTGAATATTCTCTGACCCTGTGTTGCAATACCCTTCGCTTATGAACCTACAACCGAATTTAAGGATGAATAATATGCGCCGGTTAAAAATTTATAAATTGCTTGCATCCCTTCTAGCTTTTTTGTTTGTTTTTTCACCTGCTATCGCCAAGAAAAAAACGATTGCTGCTGATAAAGTCAAAGGACATTTATCGGTAATGGTCTTGGGATCGGGTGGCCCGGTCAGCACGGCACCCGAAGGACGTGCCAGCTCCAGCTATTTATTTTTTATCGATGGTAAACCAAAAATACTATTGGATGCCGGCGGTGGCTCTTACAAAACACTTGCGCAAAGCGGTGTCAACATCGCTGACCTGGAAATTATTCTACTTACCCATTTACACGTAGACCACACCGCTGATATGGCCGCCTTTATCAAAGGTATTTTCTTCCATAATCGGGCTAAGCGCAAATTGCGTAGCCTGCCTATACGAATCTTTGGTCCCGGTGAAAGCAAAGCCACTTTTCCCAAATCGGCAATCACTCAATATCCATCAACTGATTATTATGTCGAACAGCTGTTTAACCGCGAAACCGGTATAGAACGGTATCTACATATTTTTGCCAAGGCAATTAATGCCGGTAAGTTTCTAATTAAATCCAGCAGCACTGATGCCAGTCCGGCAACTGGCGAGAAAACCCTTGTTGACGAAAATGGATTGATCGTAAAGGCGATCGGCGTGGTACATGGCCCGGTACCGACGTTAGCTTATCGAATTGAATACAAAGGAAAATCAATCGTCTATTCGGGCGATACCAATTCTAGTACAGATAATATGATACAAATATCACACCATACCGATCTGTTAATTTATGATACTGCGATTACCGATACCCTACCCAACCTATATCCATCTGATAAGGTATTTAAAGCATTACATACCACGCCAACCCGGATGGGTGAGGTCGCAGCCACTGCAAAGGTAAAAACGCTAATTTTATCCCACATAACCCCAACGACCGATACCCGAATCAAGAAAATTAAAAAAGTCATTCGCGCCAATGGATATAGGGGGGAAATCAAGACAGCATCCGACCTGGATGTCTATAACCTCGGAAAAAAATAAAGCCGGGACAAGTTAAATTCAAAGGGCGGCGCTGCCGTCCTCACTATTCATTCCCACACTGAACGACAAGGCTCTTCGCACAATCCGATAAAATGTGAACTTTATTTTAGTTCTTCGCATTTACACTGTTTTGAGTATAACGCTCGACCGTTAAATTGGACGAATTACAAACCAGATTTCTCGATGTAACGTATTTACAAAGTAAACTGGTATAGGATTTTTGCCAACCTGTTTTAGGTAGTTCGTCATCACCGACACTGTCTTCGAATGCTGGTTTTACCGAAACATAATTAACACGATATTTCACACTAAAAGTTCCGGACGCTGTAAAATTTGATAATGTCGTTTGCACAAGAATAACGCTACTAAAATCATCGGTTTCACTATGTATTTTTTCCGATACACACTTGATTACCTTTCCTGATTTATAACAATTATTCAGAATCGAGGGCATATGTTGTGCAGGCGTGCCTTCCATTTTCCAACGGCCATTTAATACGCTATAGAGCGTATCCTGAGCGCTTCTAAACAGCTTGTTTTTGCCGTGTCGACTGACCTTTTTTATGACTCTATTCTTTTTTACGATTCTATTATTTTTTACGACTTTAGTCGTAGTTGCTATTTGAGTATTCCCGCCTGCTGGTTTAGTTCTTGTTTTAACGCTACTGTATTGCTTAATGTTTTCCAATACTGTTTTTGCCTGGTAAACACCATTTCTTTTCGCTTTCGTAGCCCATCGCAAGGCGCTTTTTAGATCTTTACTGGTGCCGATGCCTTCCAAATAGGTCAAGCTGACATAATATTGCGACAAAAAATGATTCTTTTTTGCGGCTCGCAAAAACAACCTATGCGCAAATATATTATTTTTCATACCGTATTTTTTCAGATAATAGAGCATTCCGAGCTTATGCGTTGCCCGGGCATAACCTTGCCGAGATGATTTTCTAAACCATTCTTTAGCGACCTTAATATTGACTTGCACACCGCTACCGCGAAGATAAGCCAAACCAATTCGGTACTGGGCAACGGCATCACCTGCTAACGCCTTTTTTTCTCTGGATTTAAATCGCTCGTCAAAAATTGTATTCGCTTGCGAGCTCATTGAAAATGATAGACAGTAGGTCACTAGAATTGTCATTGTGACTAAATTACATAATTTCAATCTGTTATAAACTTTTATTGATGCTGTCATCATAATTGCAACCATCTATGTTCTGTAAAAATAAATTCCATTGTTTAAAGTTAACCTTGCTTGTCAATTTCAAAACCTTTAAATATCTATACAATAAATATTCCAAAATAAATATTACAACGAAAAGAATTGAATTTATTAGTTGATACTATCGGCATATACCCGTAAATGGTTTAATCATATTGAGTTTATTTTACAATCAGCTAATCACGGATATTATCGACAGTATAAAAAACAGGGTAAATGGTAATCCACTCATTGAGCATGGCCAGTAAACATGTTGTTGTATAATGACCTAAAGACGCCTATGCTGGTGATAATTCAACTTATAGAACTATGGTAATAGCAAATTGTCTTTCGGAGGTATGTGGTGGAACAACATAGGACCGTATTAATATTTATACTCTTCACCCTGTTTTTTTCAACACACGCTATCGTAGCGCAAACAATTACAGAAAAATATAAGAATATTACTGTTAACGCTGAATGGGTTGCAAGCTCAACGAATACGTCTAAAAAACCTGTTTTTTTGCTACTACACGGCTCCCTGGCACATGGAAAAATGGAGCTAATCCAGGCCACCCAGACTTTATTAAAAGAAAAAGGCTATCAGTCGCTGGCAATCACGCTAAGTCTAAATGAAGCCAATCGCAAAGGCATGTATGATTGTAAATCCAAACACACCCATAAAATAACGGATGCTGGCGATGAATTGGGTTTCTGGCTCGCCTGGCTAAAGAAAAAGGGTGTGAGCAACGTGTATTTACTCGGCCATTCCATCGCACCGTATCAACTACTGAGTTTCGTAAACTCAAAAAAAGTTAACATTGTTAAAAAATTAATTTTGTACGCGCCAACAAATTTTGTGTTTAAGCAACGTGCTTTGGCATACAAAAAACAGACCGGAAAATCACTTGAGTCTCTGCTTAGCAAGGCTGCAAGCTTGAAAAAGCAAAATAAAGGTAAAACGCTAATGGGACCCGTGCGATTTTTACATTGCAATGACGCAAAGGTTAGCGCCGAAAGTTTTTTCAGTTACTATAAAAATAGCGATCAGTTAACCATAAGCTATCAGTTAAAATTAAACCGAAAGAAAAATAATCTTCCAGTACAGGTTTTTGTCGGCAGTGACGATAAATTAGCCGGTCACTTTTTGCCCGAACTAAAGCAGCTTGCGAAAAAAAACCTGTTAACACTGCAAGTTATCAACGGGGCCAATCACTTTTTCCGCGATCTTTATCTGGAAGACGTTGTCGATGCTATTGTCGAGAAGATAAAATAGTTCAAAGCAGTTCAGTGACAAAAACCTTAAATTTATTCTCAAAATAAGGTATTGTTAGCGACCTGATATTGGCGATATCAATCACATAAATTTACTCAATATTGCCACATTATTTTTCAATTTACATTGGTAATAATAATACGAACATGATTCAAAAAATCATTTCCGGTGGACAGGCCGGCGCTGATATTGGCGGTCTGGTTGGTGCCAGGCGCGCAGGTATTAAGACCGGTGGTGTCGCCCCTAAAGGCTGGAAAACCGAAAAAGGTCCGCAACCAGTACTTGCTGAGTATGGCCTGGTCGAATACCGTAATGACAATTATATTGCCCGTACACTGCAAAATGTTATCGACTCAGATGCAACGATTATTTTTGCAACGAACATCAGTTCTGGCGGAACGCAAAAAACCATTGAGTTTGCAAAAGAGCATCAAAAACCCTTTATATGCATCAATCCGTTCAGTCCATTTGCCCTGTCAGAACTCAAAGCCTTTTGCCTGGAAAACAGTGTTTCAATCGCCAATATTGCCGGAAACAGAGAATCCAAATGCAAAGGTATCACCCTAAAGGTAGCCAACCTAATACATCAATTGCTGGGAGAAGCGACATAGACGCAACCGGGATTGCAATTTAATTAGGGTTGGTTGGTCTGCTCTACTGGTAACCCCGCCACCTTCCACTCTGGATAACCATCCTCCAATCGCCTTACTTTCAAACCTTTTTTACGTAACTTCTCCACAGCATCGAAAGCTAAAATACAGTGGGGCCCGCGACAATAGGCGATGATCTCTGAATGTTTATCAAGCTTGTTCAATTGCCTGCCAAGATCGGACTCAAGCCTAGATTCAAGATCATCCAAAGGAATGTTGATCGCCCCGGCAATATGTCCCGCACGATACTCTTCTGGTGGCCGCACATCTATAATGGTTACCAAGCCGTCCGCAACTCTGCTGACTAGGTCACGACGAGAGACAGGCTCTAACTTGTCTTTGGTTTTTAAGTATGTATTCACTAGTAACGCCACTTCGGCGACATTTTGTTCGGCGACTTTGCGCAACGCATCATATAGCTCGACAACATTATTACCCTTTAGTCGATAAAATACCTTTAGCCCGACTTTTTTTGACGTAACAAGTCCCGCCTGCCGTAATAACTTTAAGTGTTGTGAAGTATTTCCAATGGTTAAACCGGATACATTAGCAAGATCTTCAACACTCCTCTGGCCTTGTGCCAAAAACTCCAATAATTCCAACCGATTACCATTACTTAGTGCTTTTCCGACAAAGGCAAACTGGGTGAAAAGACTGTGTTTAAAATTATAACTTGACATATTATGACCACCCGTTAAACTATTCTATTAATTAATAGAATACTATTCTATAATATCATTGAATACTATAGCAACGGCCGGACTACTAGTCCAGTTAATACACCATTAGAAACTTAAGCCATGAAAATAAATAACAGACTTATCATTCGCTGGATTTTTTTTATCTTGATTATAATCGCTATCGCACTAGCACTCGTTAATAGAGATAAGTTTAATACCGAGTCGATCGAGCAATGGGTAACCAACGCAGGTATTGCTGGTCCCATTGTTTATATGCTGATTTATATCGCTGCCACCGTATTATTTCTGCCAGGTTCGGTACTCACTATCTCCGGTGGTTTGCTTTTTGGCCCGGTATTGGGAACCTTTTATAGCCTGACTGCCGCGACTATTGGCGCAAGCCTGGCCTTTTTGATGGCACGTTACCTCGCCTCTGATTGGGTAGAACAAAAAGCCGGTGGCATTGTAAAACGTCTAAAAGCAGGCGTTGAATCTGAAGGTTGGCGATTTGTCGCCTTCGTGCGCCTAGTACCACTTTTCCCGTTTAATTTGCTTAATTATGCGCTGGGGCTGACCCGTATAAAACTGTCGCATTATATCATTGCCTCCTATTTGTTTATGTTACCAGGTACCATCGCCTATACTTATTTAGGCTTTGCAACGCGCGAAGCGGTAGCCGGATCGGCCGATTTAAGTGAGAAAATAAAAATAGCAACAATCGCATTGGCGTTGCTTGCATTCGTCGCGTTTCTACCCAGATTGATCTCGCTTTTTCGAGGCTCTGCAAAGAATAAGGATTAATACTTAATCTGATTAGTTGCCCGAGCACTATTTAGGATCATCGAATGAGATCGTTGTACTAAAAACTTCTGTAACTTGACCCGAAGTTTTCCCCGATAGTGACAAGCCCCACTATTAAACTGTCGTCCGTCCAGATAATGAAAATGGCATTGACCACTAGTGGGTGCTAAAGCAACCAAATAAATATCAAGATAGGCGCTGACCATTTTTTTATAAGCCTCGAAATTGAATTTTGAATATTGTTTTTCTCCGGCCTTCGCGAATAAGTCGACACAAGTCAATAGCTGTTGGTGATGACGGCTAAACTGCTTGGTGTTTTTGACCGACATAATTTTTTTAATTTTCTCCCATGATTTTGCCTTGACGATCTGCGTGCTTAAAGCATTTATTTTTTTTGAATCTTTATGCGATTTTTTGAGGCAATTTGATAAACTGGAAATTTTACCCTGATCAGCAACTGCCGTGGTTATTAACGCAAAAAGAATATAAATTAATAAGACAGTCAGTACCTTGTTCAATCCAACAGCCATAGGTTGTCATTACTCCTGGTTATATAGTTTTTAAAAACCGTGATCTGGTTGATCTATATTATCACCCGTTCTAATTTATAAGCTGTCATCAACCATCATTTCGGCCCTACTTGTGTCTGGCGAGATCGACTGACGCTCATCGTAGAGATGATTTTGCGTTTAATGTAACCTCATCGATTTTTCCATTAGCTATTTTTCCATTTAAAGATCGATAGACTATTGGCCGCAATAACGAGTCGACCTGATGTCGGCAGATTATGCTGCGCTTGCCCGTCAACAAAAATACCACCGGCGTTACCGGCAACATTGGCATTAACCCAATGGTCATAAACATCACTGTTAAACACTTCTTGCCAATATCCGCGTCGCGGAAAGCCAAGATCATATTGCCAAAACGTAGACTCATTTAAACTGGCCACGATAACCACATCGTGACCTTCGTCTTCGACCCAACGATGAAACGCCAGAATGCGATTAGCATTATGCACATGAAAAACATTCAACCCGCTACCCTGCAACCCCGGCAAGGCGTTTCGGGTGGCGAGCAATTCCTGGGTAAAACGCAGGAAATCGATCATCGATGTATCTTGTTCAAGTCCTTGCCACCAAATTTGAAATGGACTGCGAGCTTTATCGTGCCACTGCTTATCCTCAAGTATTTCCTGCCCCATAAAAATATGCATAATACCGGCGGCAGTAGCAAGCAAGCCCATCGCCACCCGCGACCGACTGCGTGCATACCAGGAACGGCTATTGGTAGCATCGGCGAGTCTGGCGATACGTTGGCCTCGATCGATTTTGACGATATCATGATTTTCAATACAATTTATTGCCCGCCAACTATCCTTAAGTTTCCACGATCCAAGTTCCGATGCAACGGCACCCATATCAACGGCTGCATTCGCACCCCCACTCGCCTGGGCTATCGCGCGGCGAACAGCATCGCGGAAACCATCATTCTGCAGTGCATCAAACCCGGCACCCTTGTCATCAGGGGTATCGACGATAGCCTGTTCAACGGGCCAGTGCTCGGCAATATGGATAGCTTGCGGTTTAATATAACGGCAGGTATCGGTCACATACTGGCAAAAGCGCCAGCCGTGTTCGCCACCTTCGCTTTTAATGACACTCACTTCATCATAACGAAAACCGTCGCCATGACATTCCGTCAGTAAAAATTTGGCATTTTCAATCAGATACTGTTTGACTTCATTTTTCCAGTAAGCAAACACCAAACCACCTGCCCAGCCCTTGTCGGTAAAATACAGGCTGTCGTTATTATTGCCGCGAGCTTGATGATCGAAAAAGTAGATACTCTTGTCACCAAACCCCCCGCCGGCATGGTTATAGACCACATCCAAAAGCACCGCTATTCCAAAAACATGACACATATCCACCATCATCCGTAACTGATTAGCAGTCCCCTGTATATTCTCAATCGAGTAGCCAGGTAATGCTGCATCGACATCGGCCATCAAGGCGTTAATCTTATTCAGGCGCTCGTTAATAGCAGCGTCATTGCTTTTAATGCCATAGTCAGTCTCTGGTGAAAAATAGTCTACACCGTTGTAACCAGAACTAAAGGTCGATGGAAACTCGGCGATCGGCAGTAGTTGAATCGCGTTAATATTAAGCGCTTTTAGATAAGGCAAGTATTCAATAATATCCAGAAATGTACCATTTGGATGAGAATCCGATAGTCGCCAGGTACCGATATGCAGTTGGTATATAACCAGCTTATGAAATTCAGGTGGCGTCCAGTTCTGATCATGCCAAGGAAATGTCAACGGATTATACAACAGGCAAAAACATTGCGGCCATGGTGGATCGTCGCTAAGATCTCTAGCATAGGGATCACGCTTTAAGCCTTTTGTTCCGCCATCAGGACCCTCTATGTAAAACATATAGCCATCACCACTGGTCATTCGGGGAACAAAGCCATTCCATAATCCGTCTGCTGA
>QILK01000108.1 GCA_003233345.1 Gammaproteobacteria bacterium
GGCACCCGTAAAAAAGACCTAGAGCTAGATTATATCAATAACAAAATAAACATAAAAATTAAAAAGTAACAATCAAGTAGCCCGGACTTCGCGCAGCGAACGCCGGGAAAAAGACCACGAATTTAAATTCAATTAAAACAAAAATAGGGTTAAGTCAGTCGACAGTTAACTTAAGTACGGAAAAATAAAATGTTCGCTCCCCGGCGTTCGCTGCGCGAAGTCCGGGCTACAATATTTAATGCTTGCCCAGTCTCACTGCGAAATTTTATTCAATAACACCCACCGAATAATCCATCACAAGTCAATATTTTTTATTTTCGGAGGAAAAATTATAACGCCGCAAACGTCTTAATCATTCGTTCACGAGTCTTTGCATCTGGCAATCGCCCATAGCCAGCGCCCATATTGTCTAGCATATGTTTTGCTTTACTCGTTGCCGGGATTACGCAAGTGACGGCGGGATGGGATAGAATAAATTTTAAAAAAAACTGCCCCCAAGAGTTGCAATCGAATTCCTTGCTCCATTCAGGAAGGTTTTTCCCACGGGTTTTTTTAAATAAATTTCCACGCTGATAAGGGCGATTAACAAGAACAGCCACCCCGCGTTCTGCGGCCAATGGCAATAGTTTTTTCTCGACTTCCCGGTCGAGGATATTGTAACTTAGCTGCACAAAATCAAAAGACTCTTTTTTCAATAATTCTTCTAATCGGGCATGAAAACGACCATGAGATGTGGTTATACCAAGATAACGGATTTTTCCCTTTTCTTTCCACTCTTTTAACGTCTTCAGGTGGGTTTTCCAGTCCCGAAGGTTATGTATTTGCATTAAGTCGAATTTGTCCACACCCATACGCTGCATGGATTGTTGCATTTGTGTAATACCGGCCTGCTTACCATCAGTCCAGACTTTGGTGGCTGAAAATAGTTTTGGCTTTTTCTTTAATTGCCCTAACGCATCACCAATAACCTGCTCTGATGACCCATACATTGGCGACGAATCTATCAATGACCCTCGGCTATCAAAGAATATTTTCAGCAAACGGGCAATATTGGCTAATGCGGCTTTATCAGAACCAATATCAAATGTATTTGACGAACCGAGTCCTACGACCGGTAAAGCTTCCCCGGATTTTGGTATTTTTTTATAAATGACCGGCAATGGTTTTGCGAACAGTACATCAGGACATAGCAGGCCGACAGCGCCAAGCGCAGATAACTGTTTAAGGAATTTGCGGCGATTGTACGTTTTCAATTCGTTGGACATGCTTTTCTCCTGGGAAATATTACGCAAACTATGAGACTGTCGATATTCTATGAAAAATTTGGATAATGCAATGTTTGTTTTCCCGGCGTTCGCTGCGCGAAGTCCGGGCTACATATTCTTGGACGATTTTTATAATTCAAGGGCGCCGAGTTTGTCGCGAACCATTTCTATGTGCAGACGCAAATTATATACTTCATCTGCATAGGATAAGGGTACGTTGACCTGCGATAGATCTTCTTCTAATTTTTCCAGTTTTGCCAGAAATAATACCAGTTTATTCGCATCCACTTCGACCAGTTCTGGATCAACACTGCGAAGCTCAGAATACCAGCTATAGATGCGCTTTCGCATCATCCAGCGATACAAAGGCGGAAATACCTTAAACAAAGGAATAAGAAGTACAATCATTGGTAACAACATTATCTTTAACCGGTCTAGCATATTGGCAAGCCAAAAAGGCAAATAGCGCTGTAAAAACGGCGTACCATATTTGTAGTAGCGCTTGGCATCTTTGTTCAGTGGTAAGCTAATATACTTTGGTGTTGGAAACTGCCCGCTACGCTCGAACAATCCAAGTTTCTCGTGAGTCTTTGTTGCAGCGTGGAGAAAAAGACCAACCAGTGCCGGGTGTAAATCCTCGCTGGCAACCAGATTAGCGGTTGTGGTTAATAATGTTATTTCCTTGTTGGGGATGTTCTCTTTAAAATCAATGGCACCTTCTGGCAGCTTTAATACAGATAGAGAAGGAAATACGCGTTCATAGGCATAGGCTCTTTTGAAACTCATAATGGTTATTTTTCTGGATCGAAGCAACTTTTTAAGCAAGGGTGCCTTGGGAGAGGCAACCATAAACATAACATCCACTTCGCCGGCCAATAGTTTTTTTGCGGCCTCCTCACTGGGTATCGTTAACCACTGACTCACCTTGGCATCAATACCGTTTTTTTTCAATATGGATATTGCCAATGCTTTGGTACCGCTTTTTTTTGCGCCGATTGCAATTTTTTTTCCTGCCAGTTCCGTTAGATAATTGACAGTGATATCAGCGCGATGAAATACCCACAGCGGTTCATAGTACATGCTGCCCAACGTAGCCAGTTTTTTATTTTCGGTTTTGATGCCGCCCTGCACAAAAGCGATATCGACCTTGCTGGACTTATCGCTTAATAACTTAAGATTATCAACGGAACCTTTGGTCTCCACTACATTAAGTGTGATACCTTGTTCCTTCAGAAGCTTGGCATATCGTTTTGCAAAACTGTAATAGGCTAATGTGTGATTGCCAGTGGCGATCGTAAGTGTTTTTGGAGGCGCTGGCTCGACAAATTGAAAGGTAAAAATAAATCCGAAGACGACAATAAAAACGCCAATACTAAAGGTTGTCAATCTTGTTCTAAACAATACTTTTATTTTTGTAATTAATGACACGTTATAACTCGCTTTGCTTATCTATAAATTAGTATATAAATCTGAAATAGAAACCTAGCTTGAAAAATCCAGTGACTATCATACCAATATTTACAGATAAATAAAAACTGACAATCCGCCTATTTTACTTGTAACTGATCGCCCTTTATCCAGTCAGGAACCAAATTTGCCGCGATTGGCTGCCCTAGATAGTGTCCTTGCGCATAATCACAACCAAGTATTTCCAGAATATCTAACGTTTCCTTATTTTCCACTCCTTCGGCGATAACAATTCTACCCATATTGTGAGCCAGATCAATTGTCGAGCGGACAATAACGGCATCATTGTCGTCCTCAAGCATATCAATCACAAATGATTTGTCGATTTTAATGCTTTTTGCTGGTAACTGCTTGAGATAGGAAAGCGACGAAAAACCGGTACCAAAATCGTCAATCGATAATGTCACCCCAATGCGATGCAATTCATACAACACTTCATAAGCCCGCCTTGAATCGGTCATCATTATGCTTTCCGTAATTTCAATATTTAAAGACCGGGGATCGACTTGAGTGGTTACAAACAACTCGTTTAAGTAGTTTAGAAAACTACTATCCTGCAAATCTTTTACCGACAAGTTAACCGATATCTTTAAACTACTATCAATTTCCTGCCAATACTTTATTTGCTTTAAAGCCTCATTTAGGCTCCATCGAGACAACTCCTTGATAAGACCAGATTGCTCTGCAATAGGAATAAATTCCTCGGGCATTAGCAATCCTAGCTCGGGCTGCCTCCATCTCACTAATGCCTCGAAACCCCAAAGACCAAATCCTTTGGTCTCAAGTATCGGTTGATAGTATAAAACCAATTCATCGTTTTTAATCGCGTCGTGTAACTTACCGATAATAATTAGCCGGTTAAGCGTATGCCTGTCTTGTCTTGAATCGTAAATGGTATATCCCAGATTTTTTCTTTTTGCTACATACATAGCAACATCTGCTTTTTGTATCAGTGTATCGACGTCTGCCGCATCATCCGGATACACGGAAATTCCAATGCTAATTCCGATTTGTAGTTTATGTCCTTCTACATTAAAAGATTCTTCGAATGCGTTAATAATTTTTTTACTGATTGTCGTTGCGCCAACTAAATCTGTATCCGGTAAAATAACCGCAAACTCATCGCCACCAAACCTGGCCACCGTATCGCTGTTACGCAAAGTATTGGTTAATCTTGGGGTAACTTGCTGTAATAAACCATCGCCACAATGATGCCCAAGCGTATCGTTTACCTCTTTAAATTGATTTAAATCCATGATCAAAACAGAAACTGTTGACCCCTGGCGTCTGGCATTGACAATAGCCTGTTTTAGCCGCTCATATAATAAAGTTCGATTGGGCAAACTGGTCAGTTCGTCGTGCAACGCGTGATGACGCTCCAGCGCAGCGATCTTTTCAATATTCTGTATGCTTTTTAAGCTCATACTGGTCACCAGCATAACAAAGACACTACCACCAAATAGTATCCACGGAATGATACTGGTAACGATACTCGGCTCTAGCTTAGTAACGGTGTAGGCGAATAGAAAATAACCGAGTACAAAAAGACAAATTAACGCAAAAAGAATCTTCCAGCCAAGCCCAAAATCTTTGCGTTTGGACTGTATTTGACAGACGATAGCCGCAGGCTTTAATGATATGAGCAGGACAACAACGCCTGCTATAACCAATAGTAATGTGAACCATATTGGCAATATCATATTTTTCTATACTTGTTATTGGTTAAGCTCATTGAAATCGAAGCCCCCACTTCCTTCCTTTGAATGGAACTGTTATCCTTCACGTTAGTCTAACGCGAAAACGAGAATTATTAAAATAATTCTCGTCCTTCTGCTTTTATATTATAGTCTACTATGAATTTATTATTTACCCTCTCTACTATTTCAATTATTAGGATACCAATAATTTGTCAATAAATTCACTTCTGTCACTTTCATCGGGTATATGTTCAGCCAGTTGATGAAAGAAATTATTACGATCCTGAAATTCTAATAATGATGTTTTAATCAAAAAGCCCGCGATTGGCCCGACATAGATAGCCAGTTCTTCTTCCAATCTATCCAGGTTTCCAATCTCCTCCTGCTGGAGTTTGGCAGCATTTAGCTTGTCTTCGTCTGGCTCTTGTTCAACTTGCTGTTGATTAGAGCCATTGCCAGAGTTTTCACTTGTGTGTTGATTCGCTATTTCCTTACAGGCCTTTTTTGTGGCCGTACTAAAGACCACTCTGTCTGACGTTTTTTCTATCTTAGCGGATAAACTCGCAACCAGCTCATCGACATCGGAAAACTGATCGGCCATATCATGTACAATTACATGAGACAAGGGACCGATATACTCAGCAAAATTTTCGACTATTGCATCAAGGATTTTAGATTGCCATTGAACAGAATCATCCTTGTCAATATATAAGGCACCGATACGCTTAATGTTTTTTATCTTGTCTTTATGCTTTATGTTTTTTATCTTATCTTGATGCTGCACCTTTTCGTGTACCTCTAGATAACCCTTGTACACCCGAAGCAAGGCAGAGGAAAAACCCAGAGCCGTTTGAAATCTCTCTTCAATTTTTGGTTTTAATGATTTTAGAATAATCTCCTGAAATTCCTTGGGAACATTCGCACTTATTACCTTCGCCAGCTTATTCGGATCATTCCTCAGTTGATAAGCGCGTATAGGTGCACTGGTTTTTCCTTTATGAACACGCCTGGCGATCAACTCCAACAAAATCATACCGACAGAATATAAATCGGAACGCAAATCTACTGAGCCACCTCGAAGCTGCTCTGGCGATCGATAAAATTCCTTTTCACCCTCATCCTCATCATCTTTTCTGGAGATATTAAAAATATTATCCAAGTCAAAATAGCGTATTTTTATTTTTTGGCCCTTCAGCAGTATGATTTTGTTTGGCTGGAGATCACCGTGCATAATTTTTTGATCGTGGGTATATTTCAAGGCGTTCAAAATTTGCAAAATTATAATAATAATATCCTGAAGGCGAAAAGCAATATTATCTTTGATGAATTTTAGAAAATTCACGCCTTCCACATATTCCAGCGTAAAAAAAGCGAAGTCCTCATCAACACTGAAATCACAAATATTATGTATATTTGGATGACTACACTTTTTAATAATACTAATTTCATTTTTTAATTGCCGTATTAGCGACTGTCCGGAAAGACCTTTGAACACAACTGGCTTGATTGTTTTTATGACGACTTCTTTAAGCGAGTCTTTTTCTTTGGCTTTATAAACCGTACTGATTTTAGAATCGACAATCATTGACTCAATTTCGTAGTTTACGAGTTTTTGGTTAATCGCTTTGTTTTTATGTTCAATTAAGTTAGATTGATTCGTCATAATATAAGGCACCTATTTTTTATTACTTTTTCCCTTGAGCATGTCCATTGCGCTATTCAAACTAACTCGCATTCGATTAAACGACTTAGCTAATTCAGATATTTCATCATGACCATTAGTATTGATTTCTTTTTTGGGTTTTTTACCCAGACTAATATCATGTGCGACTGTCGATATATTTTTAACCCGTACGATAATTATATTATTCAGAAAAACATTCAGCAATATCAGCACCACGAGAAATACAGCACCGATGGAATATGAAAATGTTTTAAATGCTGTGTACGCCCTTTGATAAGGCACCTTCATTGGAACCGAGATTATCCTGGTACCAATTAGCTGATTTAATTTCCAACCAAATCCGTTTTTGTCACCGTAAATCGCTTTCATGGTCTCGGGCGCATCCGCTGGTTTTCCGTGACAGCTTAAACAGGCTTCGCTACCAACCCGCATGGGCTTGCTCAAGTAAAGCGAGCGCCCATTTGGTGTCACTCGTTCGCCAGTCTTGATCTTGATTTTGGGATTCGCTTTAAAAAAATTAATGATACCTATTTCAAAATCGGTTGCTCTATTTTCAAGATTGGTTGGATTAAGCGTTGCTTCCTTGTAAGAATATTCACTAAACATTTTCTGTATCTTATGAAAATTCCGGGTTGCTGCATAAGCCGGTACGGTCTGTTTGATAAACGTACGCATTTGCTGCCGAACCAGTAGTGGCTTAATTTCTTTGATCGTATATTCCCTGATAGCCATAGCACTAGCCATCATGACGTTTGCATGATGCAACACTTCTTCTTTTGCATTTTCTTGTAACATAACATAGGCGATATAGCTGGTCGCGGCATAACCAACTACAAAAGATAACAATAGAATCAGATTAAATTTAATACGTAACGACATTCACTTCTCCGCTGAAGTATTTTTGTTTGAAAACCGCTTTCTAATTTAAAAGGCCTTTAACACAAACTTTATACTTCTGATGTTCTTTTCTGAAACCGGCAAGATCTATCAGCACTCTAGCGGGTTCAGTTTTTGGCCAAGACGGCCAAAATCCTATACTTAATTCAGCTGTTTTCCCTTTGGTAAAATATTTTAACTTCTCACTGGAAAAATCATTTATCACCGCTGTGCTTTTGTCTCTATAGAGATCAAATTTCAGGTGATTCTTGTTATCAACAGTAATCCCCACATTGTCATATGACGGATCAACATTGGCATTGGTAATAATCACCAACTTGTCTCGCGCATATACTATGCGTAATTTAATAAAATTTTCACCATCGAATATTTTCATATTCTCAGTTTCCATTAAACACATGCTCACTTTATCCAGCGGATGCACATCCAGCTTGGAGAACCAACGAATTTTTTCCCCTTGTTGTTTTTTTTTATTTTTTGTTTCTTGCCTTTTTTTATTCTCATGCAATTTCTTTGTCTTTGATAATCGTTTTTTACGTGTCGCGTTTCTCAAAGCTTTTCTGCGCGTTTTTTTTACCGCCGTGGACTTCGTTTTCGATTTAAGCTTTTTTTTAGCTGATTTTGAACGACGGCTACGATGGCTGGTTTTTTTTTGCTCCCCGCCAAACTGACCGGCACTGGGTGATCCCGGTGGTCCCGGTGGTGGCGCAGACAAAACTTTTAGGGATACGATTGTAAACCCAAGCATAATGATCACGCAAAAATATTGCCGTTTTATGGACCCCATTATAATCCCCGTTATAATTCCCGATCTATCTCACTTAACCCGCTAATGCACTTGTAACCAATAACAAGTCCGGTTTCCCCAGTTTTAGTTAGGATTAAGTAGAATCAAGTAACGACTTTCCATTGTTGATTAACTTACCATAACAGAAGAGCAAGGTGCCCTGTCTAATATTTAGACAGGGCGATATAGATCCACATTATAAGGGATAATTTTTAAATAGGTAACTACTAGACGTTAAATAAATCGAAATATTTTCCGTTGTAAATAACCCTAAAATCAATTTTTGCAAACGGTCTATTTACAAACAGAATACTTTGAGTAAATGTACTTCAAATGATCTTTGACACCCGGCTGACGACCCTTTAAAGCCATATAAAGATATTTTTGTGCTTTAGCACATTTTGACGCTTTATAATTGTCGGCAATATAGAAAGCCCCCAATATATACTGAGCGCTGGTATTACCACTATCAGCCAGTTTTTCCAGTTTTGGAAGTGCTATCGCATATTTTTTCTGATACATACGTATCGATATTTTCTCTATAATGCTTTTAGGCTCTATTTCCCTGTTAAGAGAATATAAACGCCCCAATTGCAAATACGCATTGTAATACCCCTTGGCTAACGACTTTCGATACCACTGGATCGCTTTACGTTTGTCTTTCTTAACACCATACCCAAAGTTATACATTAACCCCAAATGATAGAGTGCTTTTGCATCGCCCTTTTGTGCCGCCGCCATATAATAAAATTTAGCTTTTTTGTAGTCCTTTTTCTTTCCTCTTTTACCAAAATAGTACGACGCACCTATATACTTAGCGGCCAGCGTCGAACCCTTTTTGGCTGCAGCTTCAATTTGTTTTCCGCTCTCTTTACCTTGGTAAAAATTAATGGTGTATTCAAATAACGCATTTTTGTGACCTTTTGCAATCGCTTTCTTTAAGATAATTCCAGCTTCTTTTTTCGCAACATCAACCCCCATACCAATAGCGGAATAATGATATAGGTATATTTTTGCGAGCTGGTATAACGATTCCTTGTCTTTCTTATTTTTTAGTTGTACAAATGCCGCTTTATAGTCTGCTTTCACCAACGCTAAATCAATTTTACTCAAAACACCTAGCTGCTTACTGCTTAACTCGGTAATATTCACCAGGACTATAAGCACCGTAGCGAATGAAAAAAAAACTGCTCTTTTAAACATATAATTGACTTCCCTACTAATAATTTTTTTAAATGATCAACTATTTTATTCGCTGTCGTTATTATCTAACCCAATTGCGGAATCTCCACTTAATCGCGAATTTCCTTTAAGCACATTGGATATACCAAACTCATCGTCATTTGCGTTGGATTTACCATCGCCAGCATCGATATTTTTGTCACTATCAGTTTTTGGATTTTCAGGGGATTTACTCGCTTGATATTCTTGTATCGAAACGGGTTGCTTATCAACTGATTTCCCTTTTTCCTGATTAGCTTTATCCTTGTCTTTGTCACTACCACACCCTGAGATAAAGAGCAGACTGGCTACGACATAAACCGCTAGAGTTGCTTTCATAATTACCTCGTGATCCCTTATATCTAGATTTATCAAGAAAAGCTAGCTTGCCCGTAAACGTCAGGTCATGTCGAGCCAAATTGCTAGTTGAGACGGTATTATATAAAAGTGAGTGGGTACAAAGCAATTTGAACTTATCCTGATATGACAGGTGTTACTTGAACACCGTCATTCAGGGCGACGGGCAGACGGGTCAATACAACGAAAACAGCGATAGACTCAATCGTCGTTTTGTTAAGCCATTGAAAACATATAAATATTTATGTTATTTAGGTTTAGGCATATTTTTCATTAACGCTTCCATCTTTTTGATACTTTCTTCAGCTTTTACCATTCCACTTTCCATCTTTTTGATATTATCATCGTCTTGCTTTAAGCATTTTGTTAAAAATGCCTTTTTATCTTGTTGCGGTACACTTTTGCCAGACATCTTTTTCGCTTTAGCGGCAAGTGCATTTACGCGATCGTATAACGCCTCACAGCGACCTTGCTTACTGCCGCCACCACCACAGCCTGCAACCATGACGACGACTAATGTACCAAATATAATTTTAAGTTTCATATTTACTCCTTATAAATATGTTGTAGAGTATAACGTAGCCAGGGTTACAATTTGATAACAATTCCACTACTTTGTTAAAAAATTAGACAAATAAACAGCTAAGCCGCCTAAAAATAGAATAACCGTAATAAACAATATTCGTTTCGGCCACTTTCTGCGGTGCTTCAATGCAGCTTGCTGATCATGTCTGTTCTGATGCTTGTCTTCTGGTGCAGGGGGCTTGATGATTGAATCATCCAGCCGGTGATACTCGTTTTTTTCAACACCATCAAGCGTTTGCTTCGGATCAAATCCACCCTGAATCGATATTCCATTAACGCCGTTTTTAAACTCGTAATTGTAAAATGCCTGTTGTGTTTCCGGGTCACCGCGCACGGCATCCCAAAAAGTAATTCGTTCACCGGAAATACTGGAGACAGGATCTGACGATTCACCAAATAGAATACCATCGAGAAAATTTTTCAAGCTTTCAGGAATATCTTCTATCGCACCGAATCTGACATCGTTAATCAGCACTGATTGCACCACGCCATCTAAACGATCGGCATAAAATTCAAGAAAATCCAAGTCAATAACGTCGAGTCCCAGATCTTCTGCAATAGCGTCCTTATCATCACCATCAATATAGTTTAATTCAATCTCCATTTGAAAAGGTTTACTTGGCAACTGCCATTGTATCTCTGCGCCGTCATTAACGTGATGATTATCATTTATCTCTTTATCATCGTTAAGATAATTGGCAACATCGTTATCCAAGTTTAGCCTTTCATAATCGGGTTCATATTGAGATTTCATCGTCATGATTTCCTTTAATAGTAATGATGACAAGGGTAAGTCTATGCTTTACCTGATTGTCGCAAAATAAGCTACAGGATAAATCTATGGCTTGATGTGACCGGGCATACAAAAAACAGACTATAATATTATAAACCCCTAGTTTTTTTCACGAAAATTGTCCATGAACTAGCTAGCAACTATTTACTATTTAATCGCTTTTATTGTTTAATT
The DNA here is from genome assembly GCA_003233345.1 of Gammaproteobacteria bacterium. Lineage (GTDB taxonomy): Bacteria > Pseudomonadota > Gammaproteobacteria > SZUA-21 > SZUA-21 > SZUA-21. Next base: position 10,928 of record QILK01000108.1, read on the forward strand.
AACAAATTAAAGATGTAATAATAAGCAAAACTACAGTGCAGGCGGGGATGCCACAGTTAGCTCACAAGGCTGGCGTAAGAAAGTATTGTTTTGCCTTAATTAACAGTTATTTAAGTTAGCATGCGATTTATTGACATGGGATATGGCAACCAATTTTGCTGCTCTTTTTTAGCAGATTTTTTCGACCCTTGCGATAACCTCCCTGGAAATATCTTTCGCTCACTCATAAACAGATAACAAACTGTAAGAGTTACTATAAACAAAGTACCCAGAAATTTTAACAAGTGGGTGTGAATTAAGGAGATTATTATGCTATCACGAAATCAACCGGGATATTTAATCGTTATATTCAGTGCAATATCTATTTTTCTTGCTGGCTGTTTATCGTCTAACAAAAAAAAGGTGCCGGCTCATAACGGTCCTGTACTTGATGCAGTCACTATTCAGGTCAATCATGGTTTTGTCGAAGGCCGAATCGGTCAATCGATGGATAAACGCGACTATTCGCGACTGAAATATGCACTCGGTAAGCGATCAAAAAAAATTGACTGGCAAAACTCTACCACTAAAATCAAGTATCATCTTTCGTTGCGAAAAGCCGAACGAAACCGTAGCAATAAAATTGTTTGCCGGAATTATTCTATTAAAGCCCGGGTAGATGGCTTTAGTCAGTCCACGCGTGGTCGCGCTTGCAAAAACAGGCAAGGTAGGTGGACAGCAAGCTATGCGCCACCCCAACATACTTATCGACCCCGTCGCACCAGCAAACGATCATCACGTAAGTCCTCTAAATCGCGTCGTACCAGCAAGCGAACATCGCGTAAATCCACTCGTAAGTCATCGCGCCGTCGCTCATCAAATAAAACTCACTAGGCAACTCACGCCAGGCCAAACAAACCCGTTTGGCCTGGTCATCCTTAGTCTCAATTATCATAAAAATCTATTCGAAACTGTATTTGTCTTTTCCCATACCCGCCATTAACCATTCGATGACAGAAAAATTACAGAAAAATTACATTACTCAGTATCGCGAGTAAACCCTATAGCTTTGTTTAGAATTTACTCATGCATATCTGTTAAATAGAATATTATAAAATATTGTAAACGCCACTCTGAGCAAAATGTGACCACCCCCGCAGAATGTTCATCTAATGCAATTTTGTGATTTTTATAGTTTTTTCTGCTTTAGCATTTATGGTAAGATCCCTAGGGTTGGTTTTATATACATAATAATACAAATGAAAGCGGTAGCAATCATCATTTTTCATTAACGATTCGCTCAGAATGTATAACCAAAACGAGCAGATTACTAACTTTATGAATTTAAAATTTAAACAAAATCATGTAACATATAATTTGTTCAATTGGAGGGTACTATGAAGATTAAAATTCTTACTATTCTAATAATTGCTGCATTCCTAGCGGCTTGTAGTGGAAACAAAGGACCAAAAAAATCAGGCGCTGATGGCCAAATGACTCATGGTGGAGATGTTGGCAACGAGACTATTTATTTTAATTATGATAAATCGGATGTTAAAGAAGCAGGTCGTGCGGTTGTCGAAAGACACTCCAAACATCTGGCTTCCCACGCCGGCACTCGTGTACGCCTGGAAGGACATGCTGATGAGCGTGGATCTCGTGAATATAACGTTGCCCTAGGACAACGTCGTTCCCAGTCTGTTCGTCGTATGATGCTTTTCCTCGGCGTTAACGATGGTCAAATCGATCTGATCAGCTATGGTGAAGAAAAACCAGCAGTAGTAGGTAGTGATGAAACAGCCTGGAGTCAAAATCGCCGGGTTGAAATCAACTATAAAAGATAGAGCAGCATTAAACTAAATGGGCTATCTCCGCCTATGTCTGATGGCATAGGCGGGCTAGCCTGTTTTTTTAGCGACTAACCTACATATTTTCTAAATACGGACTAGTTAATATTCCATTTTTTGTCCAGGTCCTGTTCGCATACAGCACAAACATACCAGTCATCTTTAATCACATTGATGGTTTCACATTTAAGGCATAACCGAAATTCAAAATTACAGGTAAACTTTTTAGGATGTGCCAGTTTCGCTTTTTTTAGCGCCTTGTCGACTGCTTTCCATGATGCCGGTGCCGGGCAATACCCGGTAGACAAGTTAGTCACTTCCGTGACCTCCACCTTGCCTTTCTCTATAGAAAAAGTAATCTCACCCGCCGATAAAACATCCTGCCCTTGAGCGCAGGCAACATGCTCGGAATGTCGGTCGGCAATATACATAAACCGATTTTTTAAAATAACATAAGTCGCCACTATTCCGGTATTGTGATCAGGATGCTGGTCAGTCTCTTTGATCCATGTCAGGACATCACCAAAACCCTTTACCTTGGTACCAACATTATCGTCTGCAACTAAAAGCCTGTGTTCTTCTGGACCAATATATTTATATTTAGAAGCTAAAAATAGCATAAACAACTCACCTCGAATCTGAAAAATATTATTATTAGTAAATCAATCACCCAAAGCCTAGATCTGGCCCTCAATTTTCACAATATCCATAAATCGCACCAACAAATGATTTTTAAAAATACAATAACACAAACCCAACCAAAACCCCCTCGATCACTCTTAGGTAGCCCGGACTTCGCGCAACGAACGCCGGGAGAACGAACATTCTATTTTTCCTTGTCTTAGTCAGTTACCAACTACCTTGCGCCTATGCCTGTTTGAATTGAATGTCGAACCTTCTTCTTTTTCCCCGGCATTCGCTGCGCGAAGTCCGGGCTACATTTTTTATACTCGCCGAGTCTCTGGGGCTTGCAAAGTGGGTCGGGGTAAATTAACTTAGGGTGGTTATGCTTTTAAACAGCGCCCCTCTTATAACCGCCAGCCACAAGATTTTTTCCAGGCCAACAACGTGCCGTTGTAACTGTCCTGGAAAAACTTCTGACTGACGGTTGAGGGACTTCCATTGAATTCCCAGTTATAGGTCTTGTAGCCCGGACTTCGCGTAGCGAACGCCGGGAGAAAAGAATCGCCTTCTTAAATACAACTAAAATCCTATATCCCTTTGTCAGAGGACCCTCTGGCATATCCTGCTTTACTATTGTCTTCCTGTACGTTTCCCCGGCGTTCGCTGCGCGAAGTCCGGGCTACTCACTAACATTATAACGCTTAAAAAAAGTTAATGCCGACGCTCTACCTCAACAACATTCGGTAGCTGATTAATTTTCGCCAACACCAGACTCAGCTGCTCAATACTAACAATCTCAATGGTAATTTCCATTTTTGCCATATGATCCTTAATATCAGTCTTTGTATTAATAGCCAATACATTGAGATTTTCATTGGAAAGGATAAAAGCAATATCTTTAAGCAAACCGGGTCGATCATAGGCAATGACCCGAATATCCACTGGATAAGTCGCCGAACTCTGCTTGCTGTTCCACGATACCTCAATCATACGGTCCAGATCATCCTCCTGTACACGTAATATATTGGGACAATCCTGGCGGTGAATTGTCACGCCTCTGCCGCGAGTGATATACCCCACGATGGGATCATCCGGTACTGGTTTACAACATCGGGCGATAGTGGTAAGTAAGTTGCCCACACCCTGAATTTTAATATCGCCAATATGCTCCGGCTCATGCCGGTATACTGTTCTACGTAATACCTCCGTATCATGATGCTCTGGTACCAGTATCGACTGCGCCGCATTCACGACCTGTGCCGCTGATATTTCGCCACGACCCACGGCTACCAGCAGTTCATCGGTCTTGTTAAACTTCAAGGTATCAGCCAATACTTGAAGTTTTATTTTATCCATACCGACACGGGATAACTCACGGTCTATAATCGAACGACCGTCACTGACATTTTTCTCCTGATCCAGGTGCTTAAACCAGGTTTTGACTTTTGACCTTGCACGCGGTGTTTTCAGGTATCCTAAATTGGTATTAAGCCAATCCCGACTCGGCGTGCCGCTTCGAGTCGTTAATATCTCCACTTGCTCTCCACTTTTTAACACGTAACTCAGTGGTACGATACGCCCATCGACCTTTGCGCCACGACATCGATGACCAATATCCGTGTGAATAACATAGGCAAAATCCAGGGGCGTTGCCCCGGCAGCTAGATCCACCACCTTACCTTTCGGAGAAAGCACATAAACACGATCTTCGAAAACCTCTGACCGGAATCGATCAATAAAATCACCGGCATCCATGCCTTCATCTCGCCACTCCAGTAACTGACGAAACCAGGCCACTTTATCTTCATATTTGGCATCGTATTTACCGCCCTCTTTATAGCGCCAATGCGCCGCCACACCCAATTCAGAATGATCGTGCATCTCACGTGTGCGGATCTGTACTTCGAGCGTTTTCGAATCAGCGCCTATTACCGCCGTATGTAAAGATTGATAGTTATTCTCTTTCGGCGTGGCAATATAGTCATCGAACTCTTTGGGGAAATGTCGCCACAGCGTATGCACGATTCCTAAAGCCGCGTAACATTCTGTCAAAGTATTAACAAGAATCCGCACCGCGCGTACATCAAAAACCTGGTGGAAACCAATTCCTTTACGGTTCATTTTTTTCCAAATACTATAAATGTGCTTGGGCCTTCCATAGATTTCAGCATTAATATTGGCCTTTTCCAATTCCGTTTTTATAATATTGATGACCCGGGAAATATAGACCTCACGATCTTTGCGTTTTTCATCCAACAGTCCGGCAATTTTTTTGTACTGCTGTGGATGGATATACCGCAGTGATAAATCTTCGAGCTCCCATTTTATTTGCCAGATACCCAGCCGATTGGCAAGTGGTGCGAATATATCCAGGGTTTCATTGGCAATCCGAACCTGCTTGTCACGATCAAGGTGGACAAGCGTTCTCATATTGTGAACCCGGTCCGCCAGTTTAATCAGGACAACCCGAACATCCTCTACCATCGCCAGTAATAGCTTTCTTAAATTTTCAGCCTGTCTTTTCTCGACCCTTTCATGCGGACTAACCACTGGAATCTCGGATACCAAATCCATCTTGGTTACACCATCAACTAATTGCGCGATGGTATCGCCATATTCCTTTCTAACCTGTTCCAGCGTCACTTCGGTATCTTCAACAACGTCATGTAAAATTGCAGCACACAAGGTCTCATAGTCCAGATTCAGATCGCTTAGAATTTCAGTAACGGCATAAACATGAACAGTATAAGGCTCGCCAGAAACTCTTTTTTGGCCTGCATGTGCTGATTTCGCTAGTCGTGCTGCTTTGTGTATGAGTGTTTGCTCTTCCTCGGGTCGGTTTTTTGCGATCGAATCTGCCCAGTCCGAAACATCAAAGTTTTGGCTGCTGAAATCCGTCATCGTTTTATTTGCGTTAACCATTAATCACCAGACTGCGATATTTGCCGCGAATAAACCGCGAGCTGCCACACTATTTCATTATAACGCTATTTTGGAAAATGGATTTAATTATCAAAAAGGATAGATAAAAGGGATCGGGCTTGAAAGTTACTATACATATTATTGCTGGCTAGTCTTGTCACTTATGCTATAAGTAGAAATTGAATCCCGATTACTTTTAACAAATTTCTTTTTCCGATATCTTTTTTCAACGACAAAATTCATTGCAGAACGGAATTTTTTTGGCGACTGGTACCCAACCAGTTTTAAAATTGGCTTGCCATCGGTCCCAAAAAAAATAATTGTCGGTGTCAAATTAGCTTTGTTCCAATGGGCAAATTTTCTTTCAGAAAAGGTTTTGCCTTTAAACCCGGTCACTTGACGTGTCCCTCTAACATTAATACTGATGACATCAAAATTTTTTCGGGTATAACGGGTTAATTCTTTATTGGAAAAATTATCATCTAGAAATTTTTTACAGTATGGGCATCGTTTTTGTCCAAAATAAACGATGATACCGCTCTTGTTTGCTTCTTTTGCATCGTCAATATCACCTTGCATATCCAGCAAACTCAGTTTGAACCAGGCAGGTTCAATAATTTTTTGCTTTAAAGGCTGGCTGGACATGACTAAACCAGGTTTTCCCGTAATAGAAATGGCTTGCTCAGCAAACGCGTTTTGCGCCAATAACAAAAATGCTGAAATCAATAAATAAAAACGTAATGCCATAGATTGTACGCCAGCTTATAACTGACTCTCCTGTTGGAAAATTTTATCCAGTGGTTATTATTATCACCTAACAGAGGCAAAGCACGCGGGTCACTGATCCGGATCTGACTTGCTCTTGCTGACTGACCCTATCTGCTATCTGGTCTGGACGCACCAGCACGCTTTAACAAATAGACTACCTGCTCATTCCCATTTTGTTCAGCAACTCTAAGCGGCGTTATGCCACTGGCGTCGTGTGCGTTGACATCCACACCGACAGCCAGCAATTGATTTATCAAACCTAACTGATTACTGCGTATCGCCGAAATCAGCGTTCTGACGCCGATTCTAGAGCCGCTAGCGGAAGACGCTGCCGCGCCACTATCCCCAGTAATATCGGCTCCCTGAGATTGATCTGCTTCTATTATACCTAGTGTTGTATCTATGTCTAATGCCATATCCTCTATATCATACACATTTTCGTTAGTATTTGAGGTCAAAGCATTGACAATGTCATCGCAAGATTTTTTCGAGCCCATAAAAATGACGTCACGCTCAACACCAGAGCCAACAAACTGATAGCGAATTTTCAATCGGCGCGCCATTTGATCAATATGGGTAACCTCTATGCGGTGAATGACGGTAAAATTGCTGCGTCGCAGACTTCCACCGAGACCATTGCGGCTAATCGTTATTTTTTCGCCGCGAATAGTGATGATGGTTCTATTAAACGTCCATAAACCAATCGTAAACAACACCAGTCCCAGGACGACGACGAGATTATTTTGGCTTGCATAACCATAGGCAGCACTCATCGGCCCGAGAATAACCCCGAACCATGCAATCAACGGAAACCGCCCTTCCAGTTTCATATTTTCGATCGCAGCATGTGACAAGCTTGGAAGTAAGTTTTGCCTGCGTCGATAGTCAATATATTCTCTATCTTTCTGAAATCGTTTTAGCGGTGTTAATGCCAGAAAACTAAACGGCAATACCATCATCAATAACAGCAGTACGATTAGCGCGAAATTAATATTAATACGACTGCCCAACCGATAAACAACATAAGATAAAAGGCTTAATTCTACCAAGATATAAATGATTAAAAACTCGGGTATATTTTCTGTATAGCCCTTGAGTAAGACCAGCACCAGCAACACGATTTCAAGCAGTGAATGCAGTATTTCAAAAGCGGGTTTGCCCTCGATATGCCCCCATAATAATGCCAGCACGATATGCATTGAGGTGACTGATAATATATAGATCTGGGTCTGGTGTACAAAATAGGTTTTTGATTGATACAATGCTGATTTGAATTCGTCCTGTTGCATTGCGCCTGCCTGCAATATGTATAAATGACCTTAAAATTTATGCAATATACGGGCTATAGTTTGACAATTTTGCTGAATTTCCCCTTATCATCAAAATAAATAATAAATTCTCCATGAACACCGTCGTGGGCGACAAAAGGCTGCAATATCGACACAGGGAAACGAACAGATTTTCCACTGGTACTAATAGCAAATACACTGCGTATAGCGCCCAGATAAATTTTTTGGTACTCTTCAGCGGCAATATTAAGAATGATTCGAATTGATCGGCTCTGCTCCATTTCCCGTTTCACCACCCGTCATATCAGCCCATGTGTGACTAGCGCATCGGTATTAATTAATCGCGCTTTTAAGATGATCCCAAACCGTTTGATAATTTTTTGGCATATCACCCGTACGTTCTATTATCAAATCTTCTGCCAACTTTTCCTGTAAATAAACACCTTCTGGTTTATCCTTAGGAAAAGTACCGGCATTAGTAAATATAACGCAGCTCAATACGGGAACGTCATCATCGAGCATTGCCTTTATCGCGTGTACCCTAGCCTTATTCTGAAACAGCGGGTTATCAAATTTATAACTTCGGTTACCGATGACTTGTGTCCACTGTTCAGTTTTATCGCCTCCAAACAATAATCCCCGGAAATCTTTAATATCAACGACATATATTCCAATATCGGTTAAACAGAGATAATCGATTGGAATATGACCGTCAACTTCATCGTTAATGGTCACGCCAACGAGAATATCGTTACTAAAATCATGTATGAATTTTTCGACACCTTTACTCTTTTCTGCCGGCTTGAATTTTCTAAACAGCAAAGCAGTAATGACCGTAATAACACCTATTAGAATCCAGAATAATAAACTGCCCGACACGCCGGGAACTAATTTGTCAAATACCGGATAAATCGATTCCATATTTATTAAAATACCCTATTTTTTAAAACAAATACCAATAATAGCGCCATTTACAAAACTTGTCTCCAAGTCTAGCAAGTTTAAATGGGTTAACCTGTCAAAATTTCATCAAAAATCCTTGCTTGTTAAGCTAGTTACGTTCATAATTTGTGCAGAAATAACAATAACAATAACTAATCAGAGATTAGCCAACCTTGTCTATTACAATTTTACTAACCTTTGTAACTGGCGTGTAAATATAAACTATTTATTTTAGCTAAACTCTTTTTCCAGGAAACAAATAACATGATCAGGTTTTTCCACATCCTACTTTGCATGTTGGCAGTATCACTTTCAACGCATACTTACGCTAAAGAAGTTAATAAGAATACGAGTAATCATTATCAAGCTAAACTAAACAAGATAAAAACATTACGCCCCTTATATTTGCAGGCTGAGAAAGCCTATAAAGCCAAGCAATACAAAAAATTCAACAGCTTACTTTCCCGATTAAACGACTACCCTCTCTATCCCCATTTAAAGGAAAAAGATTTGTCCCGTCGTTTAAAGAAAGTTAAAACGCATGAAATCGAAAAATTTCTGTCACGCTATGGCAAGACCTTGCCAGGAAAAGCGCTGCGGCAAAAATGGCTGGTGTTATTATCTTCACGCCGTCAGTGGCAGTCCGTGATTAATTTTTATAAGCCGACATCTAGCCGTTCTACCCTATGCATTTACAAACGCGCGTTATTTCTTAACAAGCAACAAGCCAAGGCATTACAAGGGGTGGAAAATATCTGGATGACGCATCGCAACCTCCCCAAAAGTTGTAATTTTATCCTTAGCCAGTGGCAAAAATCAGGAAAACTAAATCGCAAGCTTGTCTGGCAACGTGCCGCGTTGATGTTTAACAAACGCCAACGAAAACGGGCACTAAAACTTGCTTTGTATTTGCCAAAATCAGAACGTTATTTAATGACGGTGTGGTCTACATTGCATCGAAAACCTGCGCTATTAGCGACAAAAAAACGGCTGCTCACGTCAAATAGCGCTATTAGTAAAACGGTTCTGGTATTTAGCTTGGCGCGTTTAGCTAACAAAGACCCAAATAAAGCCGGGAAATTACTAAACGTGGCACTAAAAAAAGTCTCGCTGCAACCATCGCAACTTGCGTTTATAAAGAGATCCATCGGTATGACCTACGCCTACAGAGGTGATCAAAAGGCATCTCGTTGGCTTGCACAAATTCCAGAACAATTTGTCGACAAGGAATTAAAAACCTGGCGCGTGCGGGTTGAATTACGTCATCAAAATTGGGCCAAAGTATTGCACTGGCTGGAACGCATAGACCCTGTTGATGCAAAAAATCCACGCTGGCATTACTGGAGAGCCAGAGCATTGGAAGCACTGGGGAAAAAATCGGAAGCCCTCAGCATCTATAAAGAAGTCGCCAAAGATCGCAGTTACGAAGGCTTTCTCGCTGCAGACAGATTAAAGAAACCCTATCTATTTCAGGAAGGAACGCAATCTGCGTTTTTCCAAACAGCAAATGCTGGGCTTCGAAACCAGAGCCGATATCCTGATTGCCAGAGAGTTCTACTTTCTAAAACGTACAAAACAAGCCCGCCGAGAATGGTGGCATCTAACCCAGAATCTAAAAGAAACTGAGCTTAGACAAGCGGCGGTACTGGCGAAAAACTGGGGTTGGCTGGATCGTGCCATATTAACATTGGGCAAGTCATCCTACCGCGACGACCTAAGTATTCGTTTTCCTGTGTCTCATAAAAATACAGTGATAAAGCTTTCTCAGCGAGCCAGTATTAGTCCCGCCTGGGCGATGGCTGTGATTCGTCGCGAAAGTGCATTTGCCCCTGACGCCCGTTCACACGTTGGCGCACGGGGTTTGATGCAACTCATGCCCGCCACGGCTCGCAGCGTCGCCCGCGTTTTGAAAACCCGTGTCAAACGTGGCAAGCAACTTGATTCGCCTGATTTTAATATCAAACTGGGCACCACCTATTTGCGTCTGAAACTCAATAAGTTTGACGGTCATACGGTCTTGGCGACAGCCGCCTATAATGCCGGGCCAAGTCGTGTTAAACGATGGATTAAGAAATCAGATAAGCAGCCGGCAGATATCTGGATCGAAACAATTCCTTTTAAGGAAACGCGAAACTACACTCGCAACGTCATGGCCTATATGATCATTTATGAGCGTAAGCTAGGGCTACAACCCAAAAAAATATCTGATCGATTAAGACCCATTAGCACCAACAATTCTGTCGAAAATTCATCCGTGGTAAAATTCTAATTCTATTGGGGGCAAGTTTGCCCCCTCTCTAGTTTATACCCGCATTTGCTGTGTTTAGGATTATTTAATTCTTTTGGATAATGCATTCATTCGTGTAAAATATTAACTCTCATTCTATGACTGCGTGGTAGTTACTAATTATGGATGCTAATAAGCTTAAGCATCAGCTTTATGGTCGTTTTGCTCCTTTTCTCGTCTGGTTCCCTGAATTAGTAAATAAAGCGGTCTTACGCGCAGATATTGTTGCTGGAATCACAGTCGCATTGGTACTGATTCCACAATCAATGGCTTATGCATCTCTTGCTGGACTCCCACCTGAATACGGTTTGTATGCGGCACTACTACCACCCTTTGTCGCCGCATTATTTGGCTCTTCCCGGCAGCTGGCTACCGGGCCAGTGGCAATGGTTTCGCTAATGACAGCCGTCGCTATTGCGACTGTCGCTACCGGAAATCCGGAAAATCTTATCCCCTACGCAATATTGCTAGCCTTTTTGGTCGGAATCTTTCAAGTGGTTTTGGGTATCTTAAAGTTGGGTGTATTGGTTAACTTCCTTTCCCACCCGGTCGTTATCGGCTTTACCAATGCCGCCGCTATTATTATTGCAACGTCACAGTTAGCTAAAATTTTTGGTGTAACCATCGACAAATCCAAACCTGATGAAGAACATTTTATGGTGGTATGGAAAACGATTGTCACCGCCGTCCAGCATATACATTGGCCCACCTTTTTTATTGCCATATTTGCGCTGGCAATCATGCTGATCATAAAACGGTTTCGACCAAAATTCCCATACGTATTAATCGCTGTTGTGGTGACAACCCTTTTTTCCTGGCTGGTAGACTTTCATTCTGAAAAATATATAAGTTTTGAAAAAATCGCAGACAAAACCGTACAAAAGCATCTATCAACCTATTTTGACGAAAAAACCCGGATCAAAAATCTTAAGTCAAAAGTCATTGCGTTGCAATCCAGATATGATACGGAAATCGCACAAAAAGGCATTTACAGCCGCGACTCACAAAATTTTAAAAATGACCTGGATATTCTTAAACCCGAGGTCATTCAATTAAAAAAAGCAAATCACCATTTGCTGACAAAAACAATAAAAAACCTCCGGCTTGGCCATACCCCGAAGTCACTGCTATTGGATGAAATGTATTATGACGAGAGTAAGCAAGCGATACAGGGCACGCTGGTCAGTACCGGCTGGCGTTTGGACCATAAACACTTGATGGGTGAAAAGGGAAACAAGAGTAGTATCAGATTGGTGTCTGGCGGTGCAATCGTCGGTACGATAAAATCCGAGTTTCCGAGTTTCAGTCTTCCTCAATTTGAGTGGAGTGCTATTGTAAACTTGGCGACATGGGCCATTATCATCTCGTTGATTGGTTTTGTAGAAGCGCTTTCTATCGCCAAGGCAATGGCGTCGCAAACTCGTCAGCGCCTTGACGCAAACCAGGAACTCATTGGCCAGGGCCTTGCCAATCTTTCTGGCAGCCTGTTTCAGAGTTATCCGGTTTCTGGCTCTTTCTCTAGATCGGCGATTAATTTCGGCGCCGGCGCAGTCACCGGATTCTCGTCAATCGTTACCAGCATCACGGTAGCTTTTGCACTATTGTTTTTGACGCCGTTGTTATTCTATTTACCACAAGCCACGTTGGCGGCCGTTATCATGATTGCAGTGATTGGTCTGGTCAATTTGAAAGCGATTAAGCACGCCTGGCTTGCCAACCGCGATGACGGGCTGGTTGCTGTGGTTACTTTTATACTAACGTTGGCCCTTGCGCCTCATCTAGAAAAAGGTTTGTTAATCGGGATCGCGTTGTCGCTAATACTGTTCTTGTTGCGAACGATGAAACCCCGGGTTGTTTATGTCTCTAAACATGCCGATGGAACCATGCGTGATGCAAAAGCATTTAATTTGCAAACCTGCAATGAGATTTCAGTTCTCCGCTTTGAGGGCTCATTGTATTTCGCCAACACCAGTTATTTAGAAGACATGGTACAAAAAGCACTTACCTACAAGTCCGATTTAAAATTTCTGGTCATTGATGCTGTCAGTATTAATCAGATTGATGCCACCGGTGAAGAAATGTTACGTGAGTTATCAAAGCGAATGGAAGAGCAAAATATATGTTTGATATTTACCCGCTTTAAAAAACCGATTCTCGACACACTGGAGAAAACCGGATTTATCAGCTTACATGGAAGGGAGTTTTTCTTTAGAAAACAGGAGCTTGCTTTTGAATTTGCCTGGGAAAAACTGGAAGAAAACCATAAAGACACCTGCCCATTAAACAACACAATGCCGGTGCGCGCTAAATAAAAAAAAGGGGCAAGATTCTTGCCCCTTTTTTATGACTACTCCGCTTCCTCAATCCATTTTTGTAGTGCTGTTACAATACCCTCGGCCTGGGCTTTGCTGGAAATATTAAACTTGGATCTTTGCTTGTAGACACCACCCGATTTCTGGTAGCGCACAATCATATACTTATCCGGTCCAAATATCTCTTTCGCTTTATTCCAGTCCTGGTACTTAAACATAATGGTCGACCAGGCACCCTTAGACAGTATTTGCTTATCATATTGTTTTCTAAGCAATACACCATCTTCCGTATAGTCGATTGTAAGATCATCAACGGTTTCAGACATACGCGTATCCTTTACACTTTTGCAGTTAAATTGAGGCTACAATAGAGCCGGTAGTACTGCAACATACCATATTCGACCAACGCAGAAAAGCATAACTAAACCGACACTTGCAAGATTTAGTGAACGGGACTGGTTTTTTAATTGATCGATATATTTAGAAAACGCATCACATTGCTCTTCGAATTGATACTCCTTTCTCGGAAAAAGGACTTACTCACTTTCCATCTTTGGAAAGGTTTCTGCATATTTTTCAATCCATTCCAACGCCGCTTCCTGGCTGCTAATATCCCGTCCTTCTTTAGCAAGTACTTCGCGCTTGTAATGTTCTATATGACAAACTTGCTCTATCATTCTCATTTTGAACTCATCACCTCTATCAAGAAACTCCAGCCCCACTTCAAACTGGGACGATTTCTTTTTACACCATTTCACCTTACCCGCAATTTTTACGTCAGGATTAACCAGGTTAATACGAACGCGAACGATATCGCCTACTTTTAATGCCACCGCTGAGTTAAATGCCAGGCCACCATGGCTAATATTCTTCAATTGATCATCACTGGGTTTTTCCAGTGTTTCTGGAACAATTTCAATTGGAATGTCAAATGGATGACGTATATATGAGCGTACCATCTCTAATCCTTACGGGCCCTCAGGGTTAAGGCTGCCCGTATTTATTAAATTTCAGTATAAGACAAGATTTGACGCATTGCTGCATCAAACACTAAATGCCTCAAAATTTTTGTCCCCCATGGTATCTGCGCCTGACTTATTGGTAATAACCGCTATGCTTGACTTATCGGCTTGTAAATATTTTTCTGTGACTTTTTGTAAGTCGGCTAATGTCGTCTCGCGCACCTGCTGACGAAATGCCTGTCTTTGTGCCGGTGTACGCTCATGCAGCAAATTATAAAAAGCATCTTTTGCTTCACCCGCTGGCGATCCAGGTCTGTCCATACTGCCAATCACACCTAATATCGCTTCCTCGACTTGCCGCCATTCATGCTTGCCTTCCAACACCCAATCTATCGCTTTATCAAAGTCACTCAATGTTTCGTCAAGCCTGGGATCACGGTAAGAATAAAAACGAAACGCACCAACACCCGTATCATTACTGGCCCCACCGCCGTAAGCGCCTCCTTGCTCGCGTATCGCCCTATGCAAATAACCATTGCGCATAAAACCACCTAAAACAGCAAGTGCAGCAGAATCAGGGTGGCTGAGCGTTACCGTCGGATAGGCTTTTGCGCAAAAATTTACCTCGGTACTAGTCACCCAAAGCTGCCTAGTACAATCTTCTGGTTTAGGTAACACAAATTGAGACGACTGCTTTGTTTCAGCCTTAGCGTCTGACCAACCGTTCTGTACGCTCGCGAGTAAATTGTGTTTTTGCTCCTCCTCGCCGACTAAAAGCACCTGCATATCCTCCGACAACAGCATCTTATGCAAAGAGACCAGCGATTCATAAAATTCCGAACCCGCTCCCTGGTCTCTCAAGCCGTCATCCAATTCCTGGAGAATATTAATCGCCAGCAGACCTTGTTGTTGATGTAACATTTTGCCCATTGGAGTGATACTGGAAGCAGCTGCCATCATTGCATAACTATGTCCATGGCTAGTGACACCCATCTGCTTTCGCGAGCGCTTCTGACTGATTAACTCTTGTATTCTTTTGGTTTCATCGAACCGGGCTTGTTGCAACGCATCTTTAAGCAATTGCGTCAGTGCTTCGCCATTTCTGGATAGCGCTTTTGACGATAAGGTAAAATAGGCTTTTTGCTTATCAAAAGCGTCAACGTGACCACGAATGCTGGTAAAGGCATTAATGCCTGCACTCACCTGGCTTTGCCATTCCTGTGCCTGCAAGTAGGACTTATCGCCATACCCAACCTCGGGAAATATAGATACAAACTGTGGCAATAAATTTAATATGGATTCCTGACACTCAGGCATAGTGATGATAAGCTGTTGATAAACTATGCCATTGGTTCCCTGGCTATAGTATTCAACGGGGATCGACCCAGAGTCAAGACGCTCGCCCTGCGGGATAACAATCGATTCAGGTATGTCCTCGATAGTCACTTTCGGCAGCAACTCTTCGTCATCTTCCTGTGTCTGTCGTTCGTTAAGCGCCGCCGCAAGATCCTTAATCTGTTTTTGCGCGGCAACGCTCAAACCCTGATGGATCTCTGCCAGTTGCTTATCCACAACTGACTGACGGCGATCGCTAAATTTAGTATCCGGTATCAAACTGATTCTTACCCGATGCGGATTATCAAGCAAATATTCCTTGACCAGTTTTGGTAAAAAATCAGACGCTTTAATTTCTTCTCGCAATTCTTCTAAAACCGGATCAAGATTTATCAATGCAATCGGGTCACCATAGTGAATCGCCGGGGTCAACCCTGCTAATATTAACTGCAAACCATAAGGATAACCGTCACCGCTAATTTCTCTTTGTGCTATTTCCAATTGATGCAATGCCGCATCCACCTGATCCTGGGCAACACCCTCGTTGACGACTTTATCCAGGGTTGAAAATATCAAATCTTCGACCGCTTTTGCCTGATCCGCCTTACAGCCTTCCAAGCCACACATAAAATTGATTTCCTTGCTCGAATCATCCATACCACACAGGGGCGATGGCGCGGTCCCCAGATCACTGGTTTCCAGCGCTTTTCTTAATGGTGACGCGCTATGATCTAACAATATGTTTGACATGAGCTCAACACGCATACGTTCTTTTAGATCGACACTTTGATTTAACAACCAACCGAACACAACATGGGTCTTGTTCTCAATGTCGTCGCTATCCTCTAACGGATAATACTCTTCAACATTAACGGGGGCAAAATAACGTCTCTCATTGGCAATAACAATTTTATTCTCCAGTTTTTCAAACCTGGAAAGCACATTGTCTTCAATTTTCTCGTGAATTTCATTAACGGGAATATCACCATAAGTCATAAAAATAGCGTTGCTGGGGTGATAATGTAATTTATAGAATGATTTTAGCTGGCGATAAGTGAGGTTGGGAATTTCTTCCGGATCACCACCACTATTATAATGGTAAGTCGTTGTTGGATACAGGTAGCGCGAAAGCGTTTGCCACAATAAACTCACAGGCGAACTCATGGCACCCTTCATTTCATTATAAACCACCCCTTTGTATTCCAATTGATTTTTGTCAGTCTCACTGTATTCAAGCCGATGACCTTCCTGGGCAAAATCCAGCTCGTGCAGTCTAGAAAAGAATACGGCATCAAGATAAACATCCAGCAAGTTAAAATAATCTTTTTTATTTTGACTCGCAAACGGGTAGGCCGTCCAGTCACTACTCGTAAACGCGTTCATAAACGTATTCAAAGAGCGGCGTATCATCATAAAAAATGGATCACGCACGGGATATTTTTCGCTACCACACAAAACCGTATGCTCAAGCACGTGAGCAACGCCGGTGGAGTCCATGGGTGCCGTTCTCAGTGCGACCAAAAATACATTTTCCGGATTATCAGCAGCCAGATGATAATGCATGCTTTGTGTCTTTTTGTGAATAAATTCCTGAACATCGACATTTAACGATGCAATTTTTTCTGACCTAAGCAAATCAAATGCCGGGTGTACTAACATTCATTTCTCCTTAAAAGGTAACCCATTCAACTTCTACCATAAAAGCAGCTGCTAAACATTTTTTATGTTATTTATCAATTGCTTAACAAAAATACTTAAACTTAGTCTTAAAATAACTATAGCCAAACTTCAGTGCTGCCTCAATACCAATAAGTGGTTAACCATTGGTCCAATTTTGCCGCTAAAGACATAGACAAAGCAAATAACAAATACGGTTATTTATTAGTGTTAATTATACCGATACACGACAATTTTGACTGGAAAAAACCGCCCGTCATAACCCTGTGTCTGGTATTTGCTTGCTGTGTTATCTATTTTGGCTTTCAAGCAAAAGATGAGGAGTATATTCAGAAATCCTATCAGTATTACCTACAGTCTAAATTACCAACAATCGAGTTTCCTCGATATATCGATTTTCTGCACGAACTCGGCGAACACCGTAAAGCAAAAACAATTACCAAGCTTAGCAAACATAGACGGTTCAGAATAGCGATATTACAAACGACACTTCGCGACCATCATTTTCAGACGGCGCTAACTAGTCACAAAATAGTTCAACGCGATGAACCCGTCTTCCAAAAATGGCAACACACACGCCAACATTTTTTAACGCTGCTAAACAAATCCCTGACGTTACGCTACGGCCTGACCCCGGCTAAACCGGGAATAATAAACTACCTGACTTATAATTTTCTACACGGCAGTTTCGCCCATCTCCTGGGCAATATGATTTTTCTATTAATTCTTGGGTTTGCACTAGAAAGGACCTTAAGTAGAACCATTTTTTTATCCACGTATCTAGCAACGGGGGTATTATCCGGGGCGTTTTATGTTTTTATGGACCCCTTGAGCGTTACCCCAACGATCGGAGCCTCGGGTGCGATTTCCGGTCTAATGGGTTTGTACACCTTGATCTATGGCCTGCGCCAAGTTAACTTTTTTTTCTATGCTATTGTATACTTCGACTATATCAAAGCCCCGGCAATCATACTGTTTCCGATCTGGCTGGGGCATGAACTCTATCAAATGTACTCAAACCCCAATAGTAATATAAATTATTACGCGCATATAGGCGGACTGCTTAGCGGTGCCCTGGCCGGGATTATTATCAAGTTAAGCAAACTAAAAATAGATTTTTCTGATAATCACGCAGCTCACGACAAGGAATGCCTCGACAAAAAACTGAACGAGGCTCTAAAAGCATTTGGCGCGCTCAACTATGAAAAAGCCAGACAATTACTTAAAATTCTACACAAAGACTATCCGCATAATACGCTGGTTTTAGAACACTATTATTCGGTTTTAAACCACGGTTTACCCAGAGACACTTATCATCGTGTGACCAATAAACTATTAGCATTGCCCGTCAAATCGCCGCAGGAAGCTAAAAAAACTGTTCAACTATTTCACGCCTATCTTAAAAAAACGGGTAATAACAGTCAGTTTCGACCTTCGACTTTAATACATCTTACTAGAATATTCTGCCGATATGGAATGTTGGATGAAGCCGAAGC
>QILK01000030.1 GCA_003233345.1 Gammaproteobacteria bacterium
CTGAATTGAACACCATCGATACGTATCGGTAATACCTGAGCCCCCGACTTGTCGGCAATAAAACCGGTGCCATTGTAAATTTTCATTAACGATCCGGTGACGGTGATTCGCCCTTCCGGAAAAATAACAGCACGTTTATCCTGCTCCAGATAGCGAATCAATGATTTGGATGACAGTGGATTAGCCGGGTCCATCGGAAAAAGATCCACTACCGAAGACATGATTCTTAGTAGCCAGCTTTTTGCCACATAAGTATTGACGGCAAAAGTCAGTTTATCCGGCAAGCAACTGGCGAGTATAATCGGGTCAATAAACGAACTGTGGTTGGCAATAATAAGGACGCGATTGCCAGCCTTGTGGTAGTTTTCGATCCCGACTATACGGATTCTATAAATTTTTTTTAGAAAAAAGGCTATTATTGTTTTTAAAATTCTCATAAAGTTATCTCACTGGATCTATCCTACTGGACTTTCCCTAAAAACCTATGTAGCCCGGACTTCGCGCAGCGAACGCCGGGGAAAAGAATAACCAATTTAAATTCAACCAAAATCCTGCTAGCGCCCTATCAGAAGTACATCTCGCACATCTCGTGTTGCTGTTCTGGCTATGTTCGTTTACCCGGCGTTCGCTGCGCGAAGTCCGGGCTACATCGTCGAGTAGTTTATCAACAATTTAATGGATAGTATTGTCTAAATTGCCCACCACCATTCGACCCATTATTACTTCTGCTCATGATTACCACATGTGTGATAATTACAATAAAGGTTACTGCAAGCAAGACTATCAGGAAATAGTCCTAATGTGCTAATTGACCTCATTTTGACTGGCCTGGCAGTTGTCATTGACGTATTCACTTAATTCCATAACAATAACTATACTGGCTTTCTACAGGATACGATCATGCGCTTACGTGAATCAAATTCACCTATTCCCTATACTATCGATACGCTTGAACTTGGGCCGATGGAAAATATCATCTATTTGATTACCGATAATCAATCCAGAAACGCAGCGGTTGTCGATCCAGCATGGGACCCAGCTAAGATAGTTAAGCTGGCAAAAGAAAAAGAGGTTAAAATTACCGATATTCTGTTGACACACAGTCATCAGGATCATATCAATGGGGTCGAAAATATTCTTGAAGCCTTTGATGCCCGACTACACCTGAGTAAAGCGGAAGCACAATTCTGGGGTGCTGATCTGATTAACCCGGAATTGCACTATGGTGGTGAAGTTATTAAAGTCGGGGATATTCAAATTTCGATACTGTTAACACCCGGTCATACGCCCGGCTCCGCTTGTTACTATCTAGACAATAAGCTGATTTCTGGCGACACCCTGTTTGTTTTTGGTTGTGGCCGTTGTGATTTACACGGCGGCGACCCCAATCAAATGTTCGATACACTAAAAAAAATATCGACTGATTTGCCCGCCGATACCATCACCTTGCCCGGACATAATTACGCGATCAAAACAAGCTGTACGCTGGAAGAACAAATAAGCGGAAACCCTTTTTTACACTTTAGCGACAAGGCATCCTTTAGCGACTTTCGTATGCATCAGCACGATCTGCAGCGTTTATCACCCTATGCACCCATTCTGAAATCAGAAATGAATCACTTTAATCGACAATCACTGTGACAGTAGTCTATATAGAAAGCCAAGACACCTTAGCCACTGCGTGTGACGCCCTGCAGTCGCAACCCTGGATCGCTATCGATACAGAGTTTTCGCGCGAGCGCACCTATTATGCCAAACTGTGTTTAATTCAAATCGCATCATCCGATCAGGTCATTCTAATTGATCCACTTAAACTAGAATCTTTAGAACCACTCAATGCGATTTTAACCAATCCGAATATTTTGAAAGTATTTCATGCCGCCTATCAGGATCTGGAAATATTTTACACGCTCTTTGGTCAACTTCCCGGACCACTGTTTGATACCCAACTCGCAGCAGCATTACTCGGATTAGGCAATCAAACAGGCTATGCCAATCTGGTATACGAAATTATGGGCGTTTCACTCAACAAATCACAAACCCGAACCGATTGGTCAAAGCGCCCGCTTAGTGATAAGCAAATCGAATACGCCATAGATGATGTCAGATACCTGTTCCAGTTATATCCAAAAATCGATGCGCAACTAACCAGCCTGGGGAGAAGAGATTGGTTACAAGCGGATCTGGAAAAACTTTCCGATAGCCGTTCATTTGAAATTGATCAGGATAAATTGTGGTGCAAGGTTAAAGGCTACCAACGATTATCAGGTATACAATTAGCCATACTAAAGCAACTGGCGACTTGGCGTGAAGGTTTGGCGCAAAAACAAGACCGACCACGCAAACATGTCTTAAGGGATGACATCCTGATTAGCCTGGCCCGGCTCAAACCAGAGTCCAGGGAAGCGATTGCCAGTATACCTAATCTATTAAGGTCACTTTCCAACTCACTTATAGATGAAGTAATAGCAATAAACAAACAAGTGCTGAAGTCAAGCAAAGACGAATGGCCAGTATTACCTTCGTATACGCGGCTAAGCAAGCAGGAAGAAATACTTGCCGATGCATTGATGATTGTTTTAAAGTGGGCGGCGAAAAAACATCATTTAAGCAGCGAAATCATTGCCACACGTAAAGACATAGAAAAATTGATTCTCGATAAAGATACCCAGCCAATAATGCAAGGCTGGCGATTTGACTATGCCGGGAAATATTTATCAGACTTCCTGCAAGGAAAAGCTCAATTGCGGGCAATACAAGGCAAGTTGGAACTGGCTTATTGATTTGCCCGCATGACTGCTGCAAATCCGTAAATATAGGTCCCGATTCCAATCCCAAATATGACAAACAAAGCCAGCAATTTTCCTTCTCCCAGCATCGCAGGCGCAGTGCCTGGGCACGATCCTGCAAGCCCCCAGCCAATACCAAATAGCAACGAACCAACAAGCAATCCTTTTTTGATTGGCTTGGTACTAAAGGTTAGTTTTTCATGCGTCCAGACAGAAGTTGCATTCACTTTTTTAAGAATCTGATTACCAACAATCCCCACTAAAACAGCACTGGAAATAATCCACAATAGCTGAAAATTTTCCAGTAAAAATAACTGGGCGTAATAGTCGTAATGTGTTGCACCGGCCCTGCTTAACAAAAAACCAAATAAAATACCCAATAGTAAAAATCCTGCTCTCATTGATTAACTCCCGGCAAACAAAAAGAATAAAAGCTGAACGACAAGCAATCCACCGGCAAAAAACAGACCCCCGGCTATCAAACTTGCAGGATTAAGCAATGAGCAACCAACAATGACATGACCGCTCGTGCAGCCACCGCTCATTCTGGCACCTATACCCATTAAAATACCACCGAAGGAGACAATCAAAATTTTAAAAAAATCATTGTCTGGCATCACCCTTTCGTAGGTTTCGCCCATCAAAAGTGACACCTCCCATTGCCCATTTGGAGAAGTTATAACCGACAGAAAACCACCGAGAGGGATACCGACAATAAACCAAAACCGCCAATTAAACAGACTTTTATACTCATCTTGATGGAAGTAATCCAGCTTAGAGGCTAAACCACAAAAATTGCCATAGGCTAATGAGCAACCTAGTTGCTTATTGCTAAGCGTATGTTGAAGCAACGCAAACAACCCTATCGCAAGACCACCGACCCAGCCAACCCAAATTGCCTCTTCAGTCATCATTACCCCAAAGATTAATCGAAAGCTATATATTAGAGACTTCTAATATAAATTAAAATTACTTTCCTTTATCATGCTATTGCTTGTTTTAATTCGCTCAAGTAGCCCGGACTTCGCACAGCGAACGCCGGGGAAAGAAATATGATCCGAAATTCAATTAAAACAAGAATATGCGCAAGGTAGCCGGTAACTGACTAAGACACGGAAGAATAGAATGTTCGTTCTCCCGGCGTTCGCTTCGCGAAGTCCGAACTACAGATTAGGGATGTAAGGGACGATAATCAATCTTATAAATTAACGGCAAAGCGGGATATGTGAGAATATTACTTCTAACTAGCGACTACATTTAAATAAATATTCCTGAATCCCGTTTTTCAATAATAATGACTGCTGAATACTAAAACGCGGCATTAACTGGGTAAAATCGGTCTGGTTATAAGCCTTTATAGGAACAGTTTTAGCGCTAGCATTACTCAGTCGCACTAAGCTATTATTGATTAATTCGAATTCCCCCGGTTCCTCTGGTAGTTTCTCATGGGTATACACATAAGCATGCATCAAAGTTTCATCATGTGTTAATGTCTCCAGAAAGCGACATAAAAAAGCAAATACTTCCCGATCAAGATAATTTATTCCATCCCAGCACAACACAACATCAAAAACAAGATTTTCAGGGAGCTTTAGATATTGAGACGTTAATCGGTATAATCGTTTATAGAAAACACTGTGATCTTCATTAGGTTTACGCTTTTGCTTGCGCAAAAAGGCAAATATATCCGTTATAATTATATTATTACCGTTTTGGTTAATTAATGCTTGGGTATTATCCGCAGATAAACCAAATTCTACAATCGCCAAATGCTGTCTGCCTTTTATTTTCTCAAGTAAACGACCCATCACCGGACTATTGAAAGTACTGCTGAGTGTTTGCTGGTTTTTTTTGACGACAGATGATCTAAACACAATACTAATCCTGTAGGTAACAAACTAAAATCCCGTTTCTAAACACTATAACGTCAACAACGGTTAGTTTCTTTACCTGACAAGATTCAAACTCCGTGAATTATTCGTTATTCCACAGATAAAAAGGTAATAAAAGCATCACCCAAAAATATTGGGCACAATAGCTTTGTGACACAGACACTAAGTATGTATCCACTAAAATAGTTAACCCCAGCTAACGCGGGGTTAAAATGGAAGATTTATTCTGAAAGAGTTTGCAGAACTAGTCTTTAATTACATTTTTAGCTAACAATCCTTTTTCGCCCTTTTCCATATCGTATGTCACCATCTGTCCTTGTGTCAGTGTCTTAAATCCAGAGCCCTGAATAGCGGTATGATGAACAAAAACATCATCACCACCTTCTTGAGGTTGAATAAAACCAAATCCCTTGTCCTGATTAAACCATTTAACTGTACCTGTAGCCATAACTAACACCTCATGTACTTATAACAAATATACATGCAGAACCAAGACACGAAAGATTTACACGTCCCAAGCCTGGACGCTGTCCTTGAGTACTCACAGGACAGAACTCCCATTTCCATGTACCACATAATTACTGAGTATAGACTCGAACTGTGGGATTTTCGACATCATACAATCAACATAATCAAATAGTTATTTAGTATATTAGAAAATTAGCAAAATATTATTTGATGACTAAGATAAAATTCTGATTAGCTACCTCACCCTTTAAAAAATTAACTAATGATTCGGTAGCATCATCCGCTAAATAGGTAATTGGAGTTGATGGTTAATATGAGAAGGAACCCCACAAAAATTCTGTCTTTGCAAAGCACCGTGTTGGTGTTTTTACTCTGTGCACTTTCGTTAGTAAATGCCAAACCTGCTGTTGATCTTAGAATTCTGATCGATGTTTCTGGCAGTATGAAAAAAAATGATCCGAATAATTTGCGTGTTCCCGCATTAAGATTGCTGATACAGTTATTGCCACCAACCGCAAAAGCAGGCATCTGGACTTTTGACGGTAAAACCACAGTCCATTCTAACTGGGGTCGCACCTCGCGCCAGTGGAAAGACGCCGCACTAAAATCAACGCACCTTATACATTCTTCCGGTAAATTAACCAATATCGAAAACGCGTTGGACACGGTAACTAAAAAGTGGCCGATTAAAGGGCTAGATAACAACCGCCATATTATACTGCTATCGGATGGCATGGTCGATGTCTCAAAAAATTCTGTCGACAACAGCAAATCCCGAAACAGAATTCTCTCAGGTTTTATCGCTAAAATGCAAAGTGCCAATATTAAAGTTCATACAATCGCACTATCAAATAATGCTGATATTAAATTAATGCAAACTGTATCGCTGGAAACCAATGGCACCCATATTCGCATCGCTGATACTAAAAGTCTTCACAAGGTTTTTCTGAAATTATTTGAGTCTTCAACAAAGCTCGACAAAATACCCATTACCAACAATCAGATTACGGTCGACAAAAATATTTCAGATATGACCATATTGCTATTTAAGACAGACTCAAAGCAAGTCCGCTCGATAGTCTCGCCAGCCGGCGTGACGTTAAATTTCCCTTCTGCGGATAAAAATGTTCGCTGGCATCAGGACAAAAACTATGACCTGATTACAATCACTAAACCAGAACCGGGACTATGGAAGCTAAATACACAAGTCGATCCAGATAACCGTGTCATTGTTGTTACCGACTTAAAACTGCAAGTATCACCATTGCCAGACAATATACTGGCAGGCGAGAGCGTCGCCATACACGCGCGATTAATCAGCAAAAAAGAAAAAAACCTGAGTAAAAAACTACTGCAACTAACGCGTTTTTTTGTTGCTTTTGCCAAACTTGGTAAGCAAACGATACCACGGCACGAAAATGGGGACGCAATAATCAAGCAATTGCCGATTCCCGGAAAACCGGGTACTTATACTTTTCAGGTGAGCGCTAAAAGTGCCAGCTTCGAGCGTATTCAACACCATGAAATAACGGTTCATAAGAAGCCGCTTACCGTCAATGTTGCTAAAGATCCAGACAAGCAGCAAACCACCGTAGAGGTCACACCGACTCATGGTCTGTTCAAAACAGAAACATTGGGCGTCATCATGAAATTTGCGGATGGCATCAGCCGAAATTTCACGATAGACCCGTCACGAAACCATCGCCTAAAAGTGCCTAAGCAATACAATGGCGGCGAGATAGAAATTGAGCTAACAGGATTAAGAACCAACGGGAGTCAATATAAGTATGTCTTGGCATCTCAATTGCCAAAATATTTACCCAAGGCTTTACCCGAAGCCGTATCCAAGAACACGAAGCACAAAGAAATTATTACCGATGCCCAGCCAGTGACAGCACCCAAGAAAAAAAGGGCTAAGCAACCCAGACACCCCAGGAAAGCCCAGGTCAAATCGGCGGACACTAACTGGACGCTGGTGATCATCATCGTTTTTCTGATTAACCTGATAGGGGCTTCCGCTTTTACCTACTTCTTCTTTTTGCGTAACCGGAATAACAATGAGTAGCTGGCTCACCATTATATTAATTATTCTATCTGAGATAGCGATAGTGGAAGCACTCTATATATGGTTTTTTATGCCTGCTAAAAAAGCTTCTCCTAAGGTAAATGTAAGTGCCGCCAAAGAAATGTATAACAAGTTTCTAAATGACGAAGAGCGACAACCTAAACTTATACAGATATTTCATGAAAATTATGAATTCGAAGATGATACGGCGAAAATCAAAGCGGATGAATTAATAAAATTCGAAAATGCCTTACAAAAACTCCTAATCCAATCTGTTGCAAAATCAGATTTAGACGGCATCGTTCCGATTAATCAATCCGTCTCTGAAATTATTGAGCATTATCGGCAGTCGGCTGACGAAATGAAACAGTCCTACGTAAAACAAGCAGAGGAACAGCAAGAAAAAATAGTGGGTCTTGAAGCCGACCGGGAAAAACTGCGTAATGAGCTATCTTCCACGCTGGAAACGATGGATCGCACATTAAATGAATACGCCAACATGTACTCAGTCAAGAGCCATGAAAACGAAAAAGAGTTTCAGGAATTACAACAAACCGTTAATAATACCCGCCAACATGCAGATCATACGCTTAAAAAATCAGAAGATATCGATCCAGAGACTGCTACTCCAAAACCGGTAGCGGAAAGTATTCCGGATAGTGAAAAGTTTGAGGCTAAACCTAGCGATCAGGCAGACATCGATGCGTTGTTCGAACAGAATAGTGACCCGGTTACCGAGAACGTTTCTGATACCGCCGCTATCGAGGATGATACTAGCAATCAGGCAGATATAGATGCGCTACTCGACCAAAATAATAACCCGACCGAGCCACCCCAGGCTAGCATCGATAACATAAACCCGGTCGCAGATGATAATACCGAAGTCGCCTCAAAATCTGAAGAAGAATATGATATAAATGCTGGGGATGAATCGCTGAATTCAATTGATACACCTAACATTAATCTCGACGACAAAGTTGATGAACCCCCTGCCGATATCCCTGAGCTAGATGATATCGTTGAAGAACCCAACAAAGCCAACTCCGGCTAACCGTAAATTTAATCGCCTGTCGGTAACAGGCTAAATTCTTTTACTCTTTCGTTTTCTCTAAGCGTATCGGAAAGACGGGTGAAATTGTCAGTGTTAGCAGTTCTAATGGTCATTTCATAGCTAAAAGACCGGCCTTCGTCCTCTTGGGAAAAAGCCGGCGGATAACTGCTGACATGACATTGCTCAATGATGGCAAAGAGTTCCTCCTTTTCCATAATATCGCTACCTTTAAATCGCAATACTAATCTTCCGTAGTGCAAACTGGGCATGACTCGCTCCAGCCAACGAAACATACTAAGCACCACAAACGTCGCCACTGTTGCGACAAAAGCGGCAAAATAAATTCCCATCCCCACCATGATGCCGATGGAAGCGGTCATCCAAATCGACGCGGCTGTGGTTAGACCACGAACCGTCAACTTATCTTTCATGATCACGCCTGCACCAAGAAAACCGATACCGGTCATGATACCCTGTCCCATACGCGTTGGATCGATCCGCAAGGCACTTACGACTTTGTCATCAAACAATTGCACTTGTAGCACTGTAAATAACATCAGTAAACACGATGCCGCGCAAACCAAGGTGTGAGTACGCAGCCCGGCAGGGCGACCATGGTGTGCTCTTTCCAACCCAACCACCATGCCCGCCAATAGTGCCAGACCAATCCTCACCAATATTGTTTCATAATCATCCTCGCGCATGCATTGCTCCTGATGAACGCCTGATTTTAGCCATGATCAACCTGAATCCAAATGGAAAAAACTATAAACAATAGTATAACCTATCAAAAGCGGTTATACCTCTTTGTCCTTTTTTAAAAAGGATGACTACTTGACAGCGCGAAAAATTGCCCGACAAGGTGCCGGGTAATTTTCGATCGTTAAACTCGAATCGCTGCCGTTGAGAAACTGCGCGAGTGATTCAGACGTCATCCATTCGGTTGAGCGTTGCTCGTCCGTCGTTGTCACAGATTTATCAATTAACTGTATGTCCTTAAATCCACAGCGGGCAAGCCATACTGTTAACAGGTCACAGCTGGGAATCAACCATACATTTCTCATTTTTGCGTATCGATCCTGTGGTGTTAGCACAGCTTGTTCATCGCCTTCGACTACAAGTGTTTCCAGAACAAGCTCCCCACCCGGTTTCAGACACTGCTTGAGTTCGTGCAAATGCTCAAAAGGCGACTTGCGATGGTATAAAACGCCCATCGAAAAGACAGTATCGAAGACCGGCAAATATTTTGGTAATGCTTGCAAGGTCAATGGCAGGAGTGTCACCGGGATAGTGGGTATAAAGCGAATAAGCGCGTAAAACTGGACAATATAGCGTAGCAAAGGCTCAATACCAATAACCTGTTCAGCCTGATGACCAAACATTCGCAAGCAATGATATCCGCTGCCACAACCTACATCCAATACACGTTTGCCTTTTAGGCTTTGAATCGAATTAATCAGGCGATTCCACTTGAGATCCGATCGCCACTCCGTATCGATATGAATACCAAAGAGATCAAACGGACCTTTACGCCATGGCATAATCGTTTTAAGTTGACGCGCTAGCTTGTCTCGATCAGTCGCAGAACATTCGTTGGCATGACCTATGCTAACGCAGTCACGGTTGAAATCGAACACTGACGTTTGAATGCTTGGTAATTGATCAAGCATTTTTTTCCATTCATCAATGTGACCATGAACCTGATTATCAAAGCGCTGGTTGATTAGCGCCGGTAGTGAATCGCACCAAGGTGATAGAGGTGTTGCCTGTATCGAGCGATAAAATTCGCTATAATCTATCATTTTATCGCGAGCACTGAAATAAAATTAAGACATTGGTACCAGGTCGTCACAGAATTAAAACCCGCCGCCGCTAATCGTTGTTTGTGTTTATCACCCGTCTCGGGTATTAACACATTCTCCAGCGCCGACCTTTTCTGACTGATCTCCAAATCAGAATAACCATTCGCCTTTTTAAAGGCATAATGTAGTGACAACATCAGGTCGTTCTCCTGTTTATCTGCAAAAATTATTTTTTCAGACAATATCAGTGCGCCCCCTGGTCTCAACGCCGCAAAAATTTTATCGATCAGGGTTTGCCTGTCATTCGGTTCGATAAACTGCAAGGTGAAATTTAAAAAAACCAACGATGCATTGTTAATTTTAATATTGCGAATATCCTCACAAACATAATCAGCCACTGATGCTAATTCGGAGTTGGAAAGGTTGCTTCTGCATTTATCCAACATCGCTTTGGATCGATCTACCAAAATCAGTTGGGCACCCTGAATGCCTGGCAAACGCGCGGCTAACGATAGACTTGCCGCCCCTAAGGAACAACCTAGGTCATAAATATTAGTTTTCGATTTAACAAACATCGCCGCGACCCCGCCAAGCTGGGAAATCAACGAACGGTATCCGGGCACCGAACGTTCAATCATATCGGAAAAAACCGCAGCGACCTTTTCATCAAACTCAAAATCAATGAGTTTATCTGTTTTTTTGTAGTACAAATCGTCTTTATCGCTCATGGAATAACTCTATCCGCTGTTGTTCTGCTGACCGGCTGTTTTTGCTTTTGCCAAAATAACAATCATTGCCACCAGTCCGAGAAAAACAAAGGGAATACTCGATAACTGACCCAGTGTCATTACCATGCGATCAGCATATTCAGCAATGGGCTGCTTATAATTCTCAAGGATAAAACGCATGGAAAACAAGACGACCAACAGTATACTGAACATCAGTCCAGAATGTTTTTTAATATTAGTCCGCTTGTATAAAACCAATAACAGTAAAGCGATGAGCGCATAACTTAACGACTCGTAAAGTTGGACCGGATGCCGCGGCAAGTTATCCTGATAACGGTTAAATACCACTGCCCACGAAACATCTGTCACCTTGCCAACCACCTCTGAATTGGAAAAATTACCAAGACGGATAAACGCACCGGTTAGCGTACCGGCGACCGATAGTCGATCCATGACCCAACCAAAGGTTACGCGGCTATCGGCCGTCGATTTTACGAAAATAAGGGTGCCGACCACCAATCCAATGACACCGCCGTGACTGGCAAGACCGCCCTGCCAAAATTTAAATACCTTCCAGAGATCATTGCGAAACTGACTCGGTTCATAAAGAACATGAAATAATCTTGCTCCGACAATCACTGAAATAATCAATATAATCAATAATTTATCAAAGTCTATATCGACTTTCTCATGTTTGGCAAACCACTGCATAATCAGGTAAGCGCTAACAACACCGATCGCAAACAAAAGACCATACCAACGCACAGCAATAAAATTGCCCGCCGAAAACGCCACCGGATCAAGGTTCCATATCACCACCGTATCTATTAACATTGCACCTATTATCCAAATATTGAATTGGCGTTAATTATAACCGATAGTTCGCCGCATTTAACAAACTCACCGCAACAAAATATTCAAGCTTTGCCAAATAGACAGAAATTTTGCGCAAACCCTGTGCAAGTTGCCCTGAATAGCCAATAGAGTATTTAAATTTTTGCAAACTTGCGCTAGCATGCAAGCATGAATAATATTTTAATTGTAGATGACGACCCTCATATTCGTGACGTATTGCGCTTTGCCTTAAGCAAGGAAGGATTTAAAGTCACCGAAGCCGAAAATGGTGTTGAAGCCTTGAAAGTCTTTAAGACTGCCAACCCTGACCTTCTCATTCTCGATATCATGATGCCGGAAATGGACGGCACTGATGTCTGTCGCGAAATACGCAAGCAATCCAATACCCCGATTATTTTTTTAACGTCCAAGGATGACGAAGTAGATCGAATTATCGGACTGGAACTGGGTGGCGATGACTATGTCACCAAGCCCTTTAGCCCGCGAGAACTGGTGGCCAGAACCCGGGCCGTTCTCCGGCGCGCGCAGTCCGCCCATCAAGTGGATGGTGCTGAGCATTCTGAAACGCTTGAAAACGGCAAGCTGATGATGGACATGGACAAGTTTAAGGTATTCTGGCAGACCCATGAAATCACCTTAACCGTGACCGAATTTGGCTTGCTGAAGACATTGCTAAGACGACCTGGCAAAGTTTTTACCCGCGATGAATTAATGAATAGCGCCTATGATTTTAATAATGTCGTCAGTGACAGAACCATTGACAGTCATATGCGACGGGTACGATCAAAATTAGCCCAATATGGTGGTAATCCTATTGAAACGGTTCATGGGCTTGGCTACAAGCTTGGCTCTTGCGAATAATCTGGATTAAACGGTAATTAACCATGGCTTGGCGCCCCCGAATACGGACGATATTATTACTGGTCAATCTCGGTGTACTGGTGCTACCTCTGGGGGGTATTACTATTTTGCGATTCTACGAGAGCTCCCTGATTAGACAAACAGAGGCCAGCCTGATCGCCCAAGGCGCCTTTATCGCCGCCGCCTATAAAGCGTCATTTATTAGGCATTATCCACCAGACTCAAAAACCCCGATAAGCGAATATGGGCGCGAACTGGAAAGCAACCGTCTGACCGAATTGCTGTTTGGTAATAAATGGCGTCCGCGTTATGCGAAGCTGGATCTGTCGCGAGACTCGATCCAGCCAAAACCACCCGACCCCTACCTGACGTTAAGAAAACCCCACCCAGTGGCGACGATTGCCGGTATAGAGACGCTTTCGATGATGCGCGAGGCACAGTCTACGACACTTGCGGGGATGCGTATTGTCGATCCAGATGGCATTGTTATCGCCACCACCGGCAAGCAGGAAGGTACCTCGCTCAGACATTGGACCGAAATACATCAAGCGATTAAAGGTGAGTATCAAACATTTTTACGCGAACGAGGCATTGACAAAAAATCGTTTTCGCTGGCATCCATCAGTCGAAGCGCCAGCCTAAGAGTATACCTGGTCGCGCCGATTGTTAATGAACGACGGGTCATCGGCGCGGTCGTGCTCTCACGAACCCCTGCCAATATCAGCAAGGCACTTTATCGTCACCGATACAAACTACTCACCGGTGCACTCGTGCTGTTTATCGTGGTTTTTATGATATCGATCTTTATCTCACTGAATATTTCCAAACCCATCGAATTGGTAACCCGGCAGGCTAAACGGGTCGCTAGTGGTACCCAAGCATCGTTTTCACCGATTTTAAAACCAAAAACGCGTGAAGTGGCGGAGTTAACCACCGCAGTTACGCAAATGGCGGAAACGCTCGATATGCGCGCCAATTATATTCGTGATTTTGCGTCCCATGTCTCACACGCATTTAAAACACCACTCACGGCCATTCGCGGTGCGATTGAATTGTTATCAGAACATAGTGAGGCGATGACACCAGCCGACAAGCAAAAATTTCTCAGTAATCTTGCTGAAGACTCTGGATACCTGGAACGATTAGTCACGCGCTTGCTGGAACTTGCCAGAGCTGACACTCTGTCGCCGGCACAAGCTTCCTCCGATCTGGTCGATATCCTCAAACATATACAAAGCCGATATAACGATGAACATTTACGACTCCGTCTTAGTCTAAATCGCGAAGCGCAACCGGTAAACATGAATCAGGATCTGCTTGAATCGATCCTGATCAATCTGGTTGAAAACGCGCGGCAACATGGCGCTACCGAACTGGATATATTAATGAGCACACACCAGTCAGATATTATGCAAAAACCGGACGTGGTGGTTAAATTTATCGACAACGGCCCAGGCATTTCCAAAGCCAATGCAAAGCGATTGTTTGAACCCTTCTTTACCACGGCACGAAAACACGGTGGTACCGGCCTTGGTCTCGCGGTGGTGCGTTCTATTCTCCAGGCACATAATGGCAAAATTGAACTGGTGCCTAGCGAACAAGGTGCACAGTTTAAAATCATGATCCCTTTGTAGTTATTTTATTAGCGCTTGATGCCGAGAAAATAACTGGTCGCACCAAATAGATGACCGCGGAAAAAACTGATCCCGGAGGGGTCTTTTTTGAATAGTGTATACAGTCGGTAAAAAGGCGATAAAAAAAGAATTTTCCAGCTGCGATCTATTCCGTGTCTGTGCGTGACTATTCCTAAAGGCTCAAACAGTTTTTTAAGTGCGGTACTGGTATAGGGTCTTATATGGGTAGGGTCATCGTAAAAATCGAGATAAACCGAACGTGGATTGGGGACGGTAAGAAACAAATAACCACCCGGTTTAAGCATGGATACCAGGTTCTGGCAAAAGCGTTCCAGATTCTTTAACTCGATATGCTCAATGACAAAGTAGCATGTAATTAGCTCAAACTGTCTATTTTCAAACGCGAGTTCTTTAGTAACATCTGATTCTACAAAAGTAATCTTCCCAGCTGACGGGCCTTCATCCTCATGGGCATTCTCCGGTATCGACCAATCGACACCAACGTACTCAAGCTCGTCACGATGCTGCTTGAAAATTTTAAGTATATTACCGGGACCACAGCCAACATCCAGCACTTGGGACCCCTTTGGCAGTTCTGCCAGCACGCGATACAGGGATCGTGGATGCATATAGGTTCTAAACCACTTTCTTCCAAGCGCGCGCGGGATAGATGAAAAACCACGTTGTAGGTCTGCAAAATAGTGATCAAATAAACCCATGACACGTCCACCTTAAATTATTCATTGGTCATTTCCACCGGGTTCTTTTTTACAATCGCCATAAGATACGAAGAACAGAAAACGCCAAAACCTACTGATACGACTATATTACAGACACGCACAAGCGAGGTCACTAAAAACCCTGTGGAAAAGTCACCGCCACCATAGCTGGTAATCAAGCCAACGATTGATTCGGTAATCCCGATATTTCCAGGCGTTAAGGTAATCACCGAAGCCAAGGTCGTTAGTGGCGCAATAATCAGGATATTGGCCATATTGATCGGAACTGAGAATGCTAGAAATGCGAAATAATAAGTCAAGGCGGCTAGAAAATTAATGATAATAAATTGCAATATAAGATTGAGTGTTACGCTTCTCTGACGAACTATTCCGAGCAAAGCATTAACAAATTTTAGTATTTTTTCCGGCAACCTCTCTAACAACTTGGTATATTTAATCAATACCATCAACGCTGCGAATATAATTAATACCAATATGCCACTAAACACCAGCAAAGATGTTTGCCTGATATTCGGTGACTGGAAAAAAGGTAATAGCGCCAGTACCAATAGCGCGGATACCAGGAATAAAACCATCGAATAGCTGAGCGTAACCAAAGCCATTTCTTTTAGAGTGCTTTGATATCGCTTGCGCATAAACAGATAACGAATGGCCAATCCGGGACGAAAGGGGGCAATATAATTGGCAAAATTGCTAGCGAAACTAAGACTAATCCATTCTTTGGCAGGCAGTCGCGTACCGAGAACAGAAAACAGGGTTTTAAACGGAAATCCAGTAAGCGCAATCAAGAATATTTGACAAGCAATTATAATCGCCACCATCCTGTAACTGGCTTTATTGGCAAGTTCGGCAAATTCGTTCCAATGCTTGCCGACCAGATAAATCACTGCCACTAGCGCCATTATTGATATTAACGACTTAAACAGTGAAATTTTTTGCGTTTTATCCATGTTAGAATTTCAAATCGAAACAAACTTTTCTTTCGGTGATATTTTGGAAATAACCTTCGCAGGTGCACCAGCCGCCATCACATCAGGCGGAATACTGTGCGTAACAATACTACCAGCACCAATAACCGCCCCCTTGCCGATGGTAACTCCCGGCATAACAATAGTATTTATCCCAAACCATACATCATCTTCAATGATTATTTCTGCGACTTCACCAACATCGTTTGGATCATGCAATCGCCTCTCGGCCAATAATGAATGTCCGGCGCCATCCATAATAAAACAACCGGATGTCAACCAAACATTCTTTCCTATCGTTACACCCTTAAGCGCTCTTACCGTGGCACCATTAATAATACTGTTGTCACCAATTTTTATCGTTCCTGTTTCCCGTGTTGTTAATACCACTGCTGACGGCAATCCAATTTCATGGTTCGATTGCGCTGAAACCAAACGAACATTATCACCCAAGACAATAGCGCCACCACGAATATCAATATAAGGCTTTCCTATTACCTGAATTGATTTTCCGCATCTGACACATTGCATTTTTAGCAGAAACAACCGCCAGGGGCTGAGCAAAATATTTACAAGCTTTGCTGGATTAAATAAAAAATTTTTAAATAACATCAGTCTCTCGATTTACTGGTTATTCATTAATAAAACGTAGTTACCCAGCCGTTAAATATAGCAGATCCTATATTAAACCATGGTACCGTCCCGTATCGTCGTTAATAAAGCAAATTCCGCTCCAATATTAAGGATACCTTCTATAATAGACTGTTTACTCGGTATTTATTTAAAATGACCTGATATAACGATGAAAAAACAATAACGTTATTGAGTCATAATATAATTGATATTTGACTATTTTTGGCTTGTTTTTACTGGTAGGACGACTATGTTAGTCTGTTGCTAATACATTTGCTTATTTTGCATCGATTGCCATTCATCGAATATAACTAGCGCATCTTCACGCAGCATCTCTATCATACCAACCTGACGCTCATTTCTGTTTTTTTCTATTTCTTCATAAAAAAAATGATCATCAAAACCAATTTCAGCGGCGTCAGATCGATTTGCGGCATAATAAATATGATCAAGTCGAGACCAATGCACGGCGCCCAGACACATTGGGCAAGGTTCGCAACTGGAATAGATATCACACCCTCTGAGTTCAAAACTTTTAATCGTTGCGCAGGCATTGCGTATAGCGTTGATTTCCGCATGTGCGGTGGGATCACATTGCGTTAAAACCCGATTTTGACCTTGGCCTATTATATTTCCGTTTTGCACAATGACGGCACCAAAAGGACCGCCTGTTCCTTCGCGCATTGCGCGTGAGCCTAACTTGATTGCTAACTGCATAAATTGCTTGTTCATTACTTAGCAGTATGCGAGTTTTATAGAATTACGCAACCCTTATACTTTGAACTTGTCTACCAGAGTCCCTAGATTGGATGCTAATTGCGTTAGCATTTTACTCGACTCCGCACTTTGCTCCACCGTCTCGGATGATTTTTGCGAATAGTCCCTGACCGAAACAATATTACGGTTAATTTCCTCAGAAACTGAGCTCTGCTCTTCGGCAGCGCTGGCTATCTGAGTGTTCATTTCCGTAATGGTTGCCACAGCCTCCGTGATGCTCTTAAGTGAGCTGCCTGCCTTAGCCGCCATGTCTACACTAAGCTGAGCGCGGGATTTTCCTTCGTTCATAACCTTAACGGCGTTTTGCGTACCTGCTTGTAACTTCGCAATCTTGCTATGAATCTCTTCGGTGGATTCCTGGGTTCGATTAGCAAGTGTTCGGACTTCGTCAGCGACAACCGAAAATCCACGACCTTGTTCCCCGGCGCGCGCCGCCTCGATCGCCGCATTTAGCGCCAACAAGTTAGTTTGCTCGGCAATACCCCGAATCACATCAAGGATGGCGCCTATGCTTTCACTGTCTTTTTCCAATTTGTTAATCACTTCGGATGCCGAGTCCACTTCTTTGGCTAGATCACCGATAGAACTGATCGTATTATTGACGATGTCCATTCCCAGCCTCGACTCCGAGTCAGCATTCTGGGCAGATTCAGCAGCGGTTGCTGCGTTTTTCGCGACTTCATTGACTGTTGCGGCCATTTCATTGATGGCAGTGGCTGCCAGATCAATCTCTGAACTTTGCTGCATAATATCCGTACGAGACTCATCAGTGGCTTTCTGCATTTTATTTGAAGAGGCACTAATTTGTGCTGTTGCCGACACAACCTCGGAAATAGTCCGATGTAGCTTCTCGACAAATTCATTATAGTGCCTGCCAATCCGGTCAATTAAGTCGTTCGAGGTAACTTGTATGCGTTTGGTAAGATCACCGTTACCTGACGCTACGTCTTCAAGGTTATTATCAAGTTTTATCAACCGCCTGACAATCATTATCCGAAACAGCATAGCAACAAATCCAGCCAATACCAGCACGATGACAGCGGTTGATACAAATGAAAATATCTTTGCGTCGTTTAGTGCATGTTGCTTGATTGCTTTCATTTGTTTTATTTTCGAAACATGTTTTAATTGAACTGCCACTAATTGTCGATTTAGCTCAACAAACTGGTAACCCATTTCCATGATACCTAGTTGCACGCCCTCGGTAGCGATTTTATATACTATCTTTTTTATATCCTTGTCGGCACTAATATCCCCATATCTTGCCAATACTTTACCGTCTTTATTCTTAAACTGCAGATAAAGAATATTGGGATCTTCGGTAACGACTTTAGCATATTCTTCAAGCGTAGAAAGATCCATATCAGCAATGGCACTTATCGCAATTTTTTTGACCAAGGCTGCTAAACGATTTAGTTTTTCAGATTCCCGCCGCCTCGCAGTTTTGGCCTGGTCCTTCAACATATCATCTACTTCCTGTTTAGATGAATTAAGCATTCTATCGAGATTCTGCTCTTGTTGATAGACTGATACACTATTGCCGATAAAAAGCAGGAAAGCTATTCCCACAAGAATGATGAGAATAAACTTTCCGGTAATATCCAGCTTACTAATCGATCCCCAACTACTCTTTTTTTGCTTAGACATAAAATTCCCTTGTTAACTACCCAGTAACCACACTAGGTACAATATAATACAATACAACTTAAGCTATGAACTAAAAGGTAGTAACTTCAAAGCTTTCAATATCTCAGAAAGCGGTCAAGGCTTACCGTCTCCACAACCCCTTTGATCTTAGCTTTCATACTAGCGGCATTACCGGATTTTAACTTTAACAAGGCAGCCTTGATTTTAGCTAGCGAAGCTTTGTCGTAACCAGGGCTGGTAGTCAATGTCCAGTGCGGATACAGTCCGGTTTCCTTTTCGATATAAGTCGCTAACGCTGACCACTTTTTTATTGCCTTTAAATTTCCACGCAAAGTCTGCACTCCAAATTTAACTTCTGCGGCCATCACATTTGAATACGTACTGTTGAAAAATAGGGTAAATACTAAGATATCCATCAGAGTGACTGGGTTCCACTAAGCAAGGCAAATTACAGACCAAAATAAGGAGGAGGATCAGTACTAGTGTCTAGAAGAATGCCTCCATCTGCTAGCATGAGATAATTTTTCGGGTTTAACTTCCCCGGATTTCTAACAGAAACTGAAAGCAGCTAGTTTATAAGGGGTTATTTCAACTCGCCGTTAATTTTTCTAACAAAATAATCGCGTTACTCTGGACATCACTAGAAAAAGGCATAGACCAAACCGGCGGCAGCACATCCACCAATGACTGGAATAATTCCTACCTTAAACCTAGTCAAAGCCACAAATGCGACTACCCCAATAAATGCAGCCACCCACTCGAACCTGCCATCGAACCCTTTTGGCCATAACGTATGATAGGCGAAATAGACGGCAAGATTAAAAATAACACCCACGACTGCAGCAGTAATACCCGTTAAGGGCGCTGTAAATTTAACATCATGTCGGGTTGCCTCGACCGCCGGCCCTCCAAGCAGAATAAAAAGAAAAGACGGTAGGAATGTAAAAAAAGTAACAACACAAGCACCCAATATCCCTGCTAGCGGCAACATATCGGTAGCAAAGCTTTGGGTATTCCAGGCACTAACAAAACCGACAAACGCGACCACCATGATCAACGGACCTGGCGTTGTTTCGCCAAGCGCCATACCATCCATCATTTCCGTTTTACTTAGCCAGTTATAATATTCGACGGCCCCGTCTTTTACATAAGGAAACACCGCATAGGCACCACCAATGGTAAATAAAGCTGCTTTGGTAAAGAACCAACCCATTTGCGTTGGCGTGCCCTGCCAACCGTATGCCTGCATGAGTAATAGAATCATACCCGCCCAGAGTGCAAGCCCAACTGAAAGAAATAGGATAAATCGACTCCATTTAAAACGCGCGTGCTCTGGAACCGGCGTATCATCATCGATAATCGCGGGTCCATAGGACTTGTTTGATCCAGAATGGAGTGAACCTAACTGAAATATGCCAGCAACATAGCGTGAACCGATGTAAGCGATAATACCAGCCATAATCACAATCATCGGAAAGGGTACTTTAAAAAAGTAAATCGAGATAAACGCCAAAACGGCCATGGTGCGAAGTACATTGTTCTTTAACGCTTTGGAGCCTATTCGGTAAGCAGCATAGACTACTATCGCTGTCACGGCAGGCTTGATACCGTATAATACTCCTGCAACAACCGCAACATCGCCATACACCATATAGATCCATGTCAGACCAATTAGAATAAAAAGTGACGGTAAAACAAAAAGTACACCGGCGACAATCCCTCCCCATACACCGTGCATTAATACACCGTGCATTAGCCAGCCGATATAGGTTGCCAGTTGCTGTGCCTCTGGCCCCGGAAGTACCATTGTATAATTTAGAGCATGTAAAAATCGATGTTCAGAAATCCATCTTCGTTTTTCGACCAGCTCCTGGTGCATCATACTAATCTGGCCGGCCGGCCCACCAAAACTGATAAAGCCTAGTTTTAACCAATATAATACCGCTTCTCGAAATGAGACTGGTTTTGGTTTTTCGAGTTCTGATATTCTGTAGTTTTTGTCACCTGAATGAATACCCCTACTCTGCTATGAATATGTTTTTCCTTTATTGATTGGCTATAGTAACAAATCAACATGATATGGAAAATAACAAATAGTCGCGACTGTCAATAGTACTAATACTAGTATTAAACAACCTTAGGGATTAGTTAGGCAACGGAAGAAAGCGCCAGTCAAACTGCTTCGGCGAGTAAAGATTTAACAAGTTTAACTAAGCATTTATATGGCTTGGTTGAACAGTTTAAAATCTAGTCTCTTCTTGTTGTGGTTACTTGCTATTTTTAAACTGGTTTTCAGGTGCCTGGTATTGCCCTCGCCAGACTAGCTTGTCACCGATGACCCAACCGCGTTTTGTCTTTACGACATCATCTATTTTCAGGTCCCAGTTTTTATCGCCGCTCTTGAATTGCAGATAGATATCTGCATGTGCGATGTTGTATCGAGTACGTTTGTTGGCGATATCGACATCAACAAACTGCGCCTGCTTCCAGTTAACACCTGCTTTTTCTGCTTTTTTACGGATACGTGTAAATGAATCTTTTATTCTAAAGTAACTGGATCGGGTTTTGACATAACATTCATTGTTTTTCATTCTGTCGATGTCTTTCTTTAAAAGCTCGAGCTGTTCAGGATTTAGGGGATATTTTTCCGAGCCTTTATTTTTGAGTTTACTGGTATAAAACTGCACCAGATCTTCGCCGTTTATGATGAAATTTTCAAAACCTTCTTCATCATTCTTTACCATGCTTGATAAAACTAACTTTGCCAGCATTTTTCCACTATCAGCGGTAGGACCGGATTGCTTGCCACCACAAGCGACTAACAGGAAGAATGTCATCGCTAAAAAAATCGTCGATAGTAATTTCATTTTTTTTCCACAATAGGTTTGAAATTCGTTGCTCTAGATTAGCATATTTTGCTTATTGCTCGAGAAAAATTGATATAAAAAAAGCCAGGTTTCCCTGGCTTTTCGATTTTATTTTGCGTTTTTATCCCAATAATTGGTTATTCTTCCACTTCCTCAAATTCTTCATCGGCAGGGATCGGTCGGTCTACCAGCTCTATATATGCCATGGGTGCTGCATCACCGGCTCGAAAACCGCATTTTAAAATACGCAGATAACCGCCTGGACGATCCACATACCTTGGACCCAGCTCGCTAAATAACTTGGTGACCATATCACGATTGCGGATGCGATCGAACGCATAACGTCTGTTAGCAACGCTGTCGCTTTTAGCTTTGGTAATCAACGGCTCTACGACCCGTCGTAACTCTTTAGCTTTTGGCACGGTTGTTTTGATGATTTCATGTTCGAACAACGACGAAGCCATATTACGGAACATGGCTTTACGATGACTGCTCGTACGATTTAATTGTCTTCCACTTTTACGATGACGCATGACTGCGAACCTTCACTTTAGTTTTAATTTCTTTACTTAACTTAATTTAATTTAATTTCTGGAAATCAATTTGTTGGGATCAATATTTTCCGGTGGCCAGACCTCAAGACGCATACCTAGCTTGAGTTTGTTTTCCTGTAACACCTTTTTGATCTCACTCAATGATTTCTTACCCAAATTCGGCGTTTTTAACAACTCCACTTCTGTGCGTTGAACCAAATCACCAATATAATAAATACTTTCTGCTTTTAGACAATTGGCAGAACGTACCGTTAATTCCAGATCATCAACAGGCCGCAACAAAATTGGATCAATTTCTGCTTTTTCCTCTTCCGGCTGCACTTCTTCACTGCCCTGAAGATCGACAAACGGTGATAACTGATCCTGTAAAATCCCCGCCGCCTGGCGTATAGCATCTTCCGGATCAATAGTACCGTTAGTTTCTATATCAATAATCAATTTATCTAGATCTGTGCGTTGCTCGACCCGGGCACTATCGACCGAATAGGTCACTTTACGCACTGGACTAAACGATGCATCCAACAATAAAGAACCAATCGCCCGGTCACCATTTTGCTTTCCTGCTCGAACCGGTGCCGAAACGTATCCACGTCCGCGCTCAATTTTTAACGTCATATTGAGCTCACCTGCCTTGGTCAGGTTTGCAATTGGATGATCCGGATTAATAATCTCTATATCGTGATCTGTTTGAATATCACCCGCGAGTACTATACCTTCGCCTGATCGACGTAGTGTTAATGTTGTTTCATTTTTAGCATGCATCTTGATCGCCAACCCTTTTAGGTTTAGCAAAATGTCGATGATATCTTCCTGCACGCCTTCAATCGTCGAATATTCGTGCAAGACGTTATCAATCTGTGCTTCTACAACGGCGCATCCTGAAAGCCACGATAACAGTACGCGTCTTAAAGAATTTCCGAGTGTATGACCAAAACCACGTTCTAGTGGTTCAATTGTTACCTTTGCACGTTGGTCATTTAGTAGTTGAACATCGACAATACGCGGTTTCAAAAAACCAGTCATTGTACCCTGTTGCATGCAAAACCCTCGCTGTTTACTTTAAGATTGTAGCCATAAAAGTCGGCTACGATTACTTCGAATATAGTTCCACTACCAGATTTTCATTAATATCTGGTGGTAATTCTGTTCGTTCTGGAGGCGCTTTAAATATACCCTGCATTTTCTTTGCATCGACGTCGACCCAGTCGTCAAATCCTCTTTCCTTGGATAATTCAACGGCGGTCACAATTCGTGATTGCTTTTTAGCTTTTTCATTAACGGTCACAGTATCATTGGCCTTTACCTGGTACGACGGAATATTAACCAGAACATCATTAACCAGTATAGCTTTATGACGGATAATCTGCCTTGCTTCGGAACGTGATATTGCAAACCCCATACGAAAAACGACGGTATCCAGTCGACTTTCCAATAGTTGTAACAAATTCTCGCCCGTAGAGCCTTTGATTTTTGCAGCTTGTTTATAGTAGTTGCGAAACTGCTTTTCCAGTACACCATAAATACGTCGCAGCTTCTGCTTTTCACGCAGCTGCGTGGCATAATCCGTCAAGCGTGACCGCCGTTGGCCATGTTGACCCGGTGGATACGCGCGATTATTCTCCATCGCACATTTTGCTGAAAAACATTTTTCACCTTTTAAAAACAGCTTGGCCCCTTCACGGCGACACAGTCTGCACTTTGATCCAGTATATTTTGCCACTGCTAAATTCTCCGTGAACTAAACTCTGCGTTTTTTGGGTGGACGACATCCATTATGCGGAATAGGCGTCACATCATTAATATTGGTAATTTTAAGTCCGGCAGCATTCATTGCTCTGACTGCTGACTCACGACCAGGCCCTGGCCCTTTGACCCTGACCTCGATATTCTTCATACCGTGTTCTTTGGCATCATTGGCACAACGTTCGGCGGCAACCTGCGCGGCAAAGGGCGTACTTTTACGTGAACCACGAAAGCCCGATCCGCCCGCAGTACGCCAACATATCGCGTTACCCTGACGGTCAGTGATGGTCACGATAGTATTATTAAAGGAAGCATGTATATGTGCTATCCCGTCGGAAATATTTTTCTTCGCCTTTTTCTTTGGTTTTTCTGTTGCCATTTTTTAATCCTGAATAATTAACGTCGCTCTAGTCGATAGGGAAATCCAATCGCTACATGACCGCTAGATTTTCTTACGGCCACCTTTACGTTTACGCGTTTTTGCGTTGTTCTTGGTTTTCTGTCCACGCAACGGCAATCCACGGCGGTGACGAATTCCTCGATAACAGCCTAAATCCATCAGCCGTTTTATATTCATAGAAACTTCGCGACGAAGATCACCTTCGATGGATAATTTTGCGATTTCTGTACGAATACTTTCCAATTCTGCATCCGTCAAGTCTTTAACCTTGATTGCAGGCTGTATGTTCAACGTACTACATATACTCGTTGCACGTGCGCGACCAATACCGTATATCGACGTTAGCGATATCACTGCATGTTGATGGTCAGGTATATTAACACCGGCTATACGGGCCATTTACTTCATCTCCACGTTATACATTAAATTATGTTTTTTTATTAAATTGCAATCGTTCATCAGTTGAAATTAACCCTGACGTTGCTTGTGCTTCGGATCTTTACAAATCACCCGCACAACACCCTTGCGCTTGATAATTTTGCAATTTCTGCAAAATTTCTTTACTGATGCTCTTACTTTCATTGTTGACTCCAACTAAAACCAAAACCCTTAATTATGTAAAATTCGTAATTCTATGAATTATAGACGAATTTCAGTTTTTATCCGCTACCACTACCGCCGCCAAAACCCTTGACTGACGATTTTTTCATAAGGCTGTCATATTGATGTGACAATAAATGCGCTTGCATTTGTGCCATAAAATCCATGACCACCACCACAATAATCAGCAATGATGTACCACCAAAATAAAACGGCACTGCCCATTTCATACGTAAAAATTCTGGCATCAAGCAAATGAAGGTCAGATAAATCGCACCCGCCGTCGTCAACCGTGTTAACACCGCATCAATATAACGCGCTGTTTGCTCTCCAGGCCTGATACCCGGTATAAACGCCCCTGATTTTTTCAAATTATCGGCTGTTTCACGTGAGTTAAACACCAACGCTGTGTAAAAATAACAGAAGAAAATAATCATAAACGCATACAACAATAAATACAGTACTTCGCCAGGACCTAACCTTTTAGCAATTTCACCTAACCAATTACTGACCTGCTCACCGTCCGCACCTTTCTGCTGCCCAAACCAATTGGCCAGGGTTGACGGGAACAATATCAAAGCCGATGCAAAAATAGGCGGTATTACGCCAGCCATATTCAGCTTTAACGGTAAAAAACTACTTTGCGCCGCATAGAGCTTTCGCCCTTGCTGTCGTTTTGCATAATTGACGGTAATCCGCCTCTGTCCTCGCTCCACAAAAACCACAAGCGCAATGCCTGCCAGCACAATCAAAAAGACAATAATGGCAGTAAAGAACATAATTTCCTGTTTATTTACCATGGTGATTAACTTACTCACCCCCGATGGTAAACCCGCAACAATGCCAGCAAAGATTAATAACGATATACCGTTACCAATCCCACGCTCAGTAATTTGCTCACCAAGCCACATCAAAAACATGGTTCCGGTCACCAGCGTTATCGCCGCTGGAAATAAAAATGCTGCGCCTGTCACATAGGAGACATCTTGTCCTTGTAACGCAAACGAGATACCCACCGCCTGAAACGATGCCAGCACGACAGTCGCATAACGCGTATATTGCGTTATTTTACGCCGACCCGATTCGCCTTCCTTGCGCATCTGTACCAGTGAAGGCACCACATAAGACATTAACTGCAAAATAATCGAGGCAGAAATATACGGCATAATGCCAAGTGCGAATAACGAAAAACGCTCAAAGGCACCACCTGAAAAAGTATTAAATAAGTCAAGAATCGTACCTGACTGACTCTTATAAAATATCTCTAACTTAGCTGGATCAATACCGGGTACAGTAATATGTGTACCAATACGAAAAACCAGTATCGCGCCAATGACAAAAAAGATACGCTGACGTAACTCTGCCAATTTGTTCTGGGATACGCCGCTCGGTAAATT
This sequence comes from Gammaproteobacteria bacterium, assembly GCA_003233345.1. GTDB lineage: Bacteria > Pseudomonadota > Gammaproteobacteria > SZUA-21 > SZUA-21 > SZUA-21. The sequence goes on from QILK01000030.1 coordinate 26,472, forward strand.
TCCTGGTGCTTTAGCCACTTATACCTCTACCTTCCCGCCAACTTTCTCAATAGCCACTTTGGCACCGGCAGTCGCAACGACGCCTGCTTGTAAAGTAACGGGTATTTTAATTTCACCTGATTTAATAACTTTAACTTTCTTTATATGATGTGGGATCAGTTTCGCCTGTTTTAAAGTCAGTAAATTAATTTCACCACCTTCAACCTTGGCAAGTTCATGCAAACGAATTTCCGCACTATATCTCGCTGCCCGCGAGTTAAACCCGACTTTGGGCAAACGACGCTGAATGGGCATCTGTCCGCCTTCAAAACCGGTTTTATGATAACCGCCTTTGCGGGATTTTTGTCCCTTATGACCACGGCCACAGGTTTTACCCAATCCTGACCCGATTCCACGACCTGCGCGTTTTGCTACGGGCTTAGAACCAGCGGCGGGTTTGATAGAATTGAGTCTCATATTAAATTTCCTCTACCTTCAACATATAACTGGCTTTGTTAATCATGCCGCGATTTTCAGGTGTATCAGCAACAACAACATTCTGGCGAATTTTACGCAAACCTAGCCCTCTAACACTGGCTTGATGATTTTTCAATCGGCCAATCAGGCTTTTGATCAATGTCACTTTTAATTGTTTATTTGAACCCGTCATAATGAACCCTAAGTATTTTACTCGGTAATTTCTTTTACAGTTTTGCCACGCTTCTGAGCAACTTGCTCTGGCGACATAACAGCAGTCAAACCATTAATGGTTGCACGTACCATATTAATCGGGTTACGTGATCCAATGCATTTGGCTAAAACATTACGAATGCCAACCACTTCAAAGACCGCACGCATCGCACCACCGGCAATAATACCCGTACCTTCTGATGCCGGCTGCATATAAACCTTAGCAGCACCATGCGTTGCTGTGATTGCGTACTGCAAAGTACCGTCATCGAGATGCACTTTTTGCATGTTTTTTCTGGCTTTTTCCATTGCCTTGGAAATCGCCAATGGCACCTCACGTGCCTTGCCATAACCAAAACCAACTTTTCCGTTACCATCACCAACCACCGTTAATGCGGTAAAACCAAAAACACGACCACCTTTTACTACTTTAGCCACACGATTGACCGCAACCGGTTTTTCCAGCAACCCATCGTTGGAATCTGACCCTGTATTTTGCCCTGTATCTCTTGCCATTTTTTAAAACTCCAAGCCGTTTTCACGAGCAGCTTCGGCCAACGCTTTGACACGACCATGATATCGAAATCCGGAACGATCAAATGCAACCTGGGTAATACCAGCTGATTTAGCTCTTTCTGCAATAATTTGCCCAACCGTCGTCGCAGCGCTTGCGTTACCACTGTAACCGTTTAGCGCTTTGCGAACATCTTTGTCTATCGTTGACGCTGAAGAAATCACTTTTCCGCCTTCTGGATCTATCACTTGTGCATAGATATGCCGGGGCGTTCGATGAACAGTCAGTCGGTAACGACGTAATTCTCTGATTTTTGATCGAGTTTTTCTTGCTCGACGTAATCTGCTTGATTTCTTGTTCATGGCTACTTCTTCTTCGCCTCTTTCATAACGATTTGCTCATCCGCATATCTGACCCCTTTACCTTTGTAAGGTTCCGGTGGCCGGAATGCACGTATTTCTGCGGCCACTTGGCCCAGTACTTGTTTATCAATACCTTTTAATACTATTTCTGTCTGACTTGGTGTCTCCACACTAACACCTTCCGGTGCCGTATATTCGACTGGATGGGAAAACCCCAGTGTCAAATTCACTTTGTTCCCCTGAGCCTGGGCTCGATAACCAACCCCGACCAGTGTCAATTTTCGCTCAAACCCCTGACTGACTCCAACGACCATATTATTGACCAATGAACGCATGGTACCGGCCATGGCCCGTGACGACTTATCTTTATTTCGCGCAGAAAACAACAATTGACTATCCTGCTGTTTTACATCAACACTGCTGTGTATATTGAGCGAATTATTGCCCTTGGACCCTTTAATGCTAATCACACTACCGCTAAGACTAACCTCAACGCCATTAGGTACATCAACCGGGATATTTGCAATTCTGGACATTCTGGTGCCTCTCTAGGTAACCACACACATGACTTCACCACCCTGTCCGATTGCTCGGGCTGCACGATCAGTCATGACGCCTTTTGACGTTGAAATAATAGCAACACCCAAACCTGAATTAATCGAAGGCAGGTCAGTTTTTGGCTTAAAAATTCTTAAGCCTGGTCGACTAATACGTTTAATGCTGTCGATAACGGGTTTGCCCTGGTAATAACGTAATTTGACGACCAGTGTTTTTTTACCGTCAGTTTCAACTACTTTATATTCATCAATATAACCTTCTTCTTTTAGAACACGTGCAAGTTCTATTTTTACCTTTGAGCAGGGAATCCCTACATCAACCATTTTTGCACCTTGCCCATTTCGAATTCGGGTCAGCATATCAGCAATTGGATCTTGCATACTCATTTCTATTTACTCCTACCAGCTAGCTTTATGCAAACCAGGGACATCACCACGCATTGTCGCTTCACGAAGCTTGTTTCGCGACAATCCAAATTTTCGGTAAAAACCTTTTGGTCTACCCGTCAGACGACACCGGTTCCTTAACCGACAAGGACTCGCATTACGAGGCAACGCCTGTAATTTCTCGATCGCCAGCGCGCGCATCTCGTCGGTGGCTTTCGGATCACTTATCTGTTTTTTGAGTTCAGCCCGTTTAGCGGCATAACGCTTAACGACCTTTCCCCGTTTAATTTCCCGATTTATCATACTGGTCTTAGCCATACTCTACTTTCCCGGTTAGTTTTTTAGTGGAAAGCTGAACGCCGATAAAAGCGCCCGACCTTCTTCATCTGTTTTAGCCGTGGTGGTAATCGCGATATCCATCCCACGCAACTTATCAATCTTGTCATAATCAATTTCAGGAAAAATAATTTGTTCCTGGATACCCATATTGTAATTGCCACGGCCATCAAATGATTTGGGAGACAGCCCGCGAAAATCGCGTATTCGCGGAATCGCTATGCTGATCAAACGATCAAGAAACTCATACATACGTTCACGACGTAGTGTTACTTTACATCCGATGGGCCATTCCTCGCGAATTTTAAAACCCGCGACAGAATTGCGCGCTTTACATACAAGCGCTTTCTGACCCGCGATCGTTGACATATCTTTAACCGCAAATTCCATCACTTTTTTATCATTAACCGCATCACCAACACCCATATTTAGAGTGATTTTGATGATTTTTGGTACCTGCATAACGCTCTTGTAGCTAAATTTTTCCATTAGCTGCTTTACGACTACGTTTTTATAATGCTCTGTTAATCTTGTCATCAGTCTTTACCTGAATAATTACTTACGCTATTTTAGTGTTATGCGTCTAGCACTTCGTTATTTGATTTAAAATAACGAACACGACGACCATCTTCCAAGGTTTTTATCCCGATACGATCACCTTTTTCAGTAATCGGGTTATACAACATGATATTAGACACGTGTATTGGCATTTCTTTTTCAATAATACCGCCTTGCTGATTTATATTTGGATTAGGCTTCTGATGTTTTTTTACCAGATTGACCCCTTCCACCAATACTCGGGTATCACTGCTCATTTCCTTGATGACACCTTTCCGGCCCTTGTCTTTGCCGCAAATTACGATGACTTCATCACCTGTCTTAATTCTTTGCATAGTCGTTGCCTGCTATCGTTGCAATATTATCTACAGCACTTCTGGCGCTAGCGAGATAATTTTCATAAATTTTTCATTACGCAGTTCGCGTGTCACCGGGCCAAAAATACGGGTTCCGATCGGCTGCAATTGCGCATTCAACAAAACAGCTGCATTAGTATCAAAACGTATCACCGAACCATCATTACGACGAACACCCTTTCGGGTACGCACAACAACGGCATTATACACTTCGCCTTTTTTAACCTTACCCCGTGGAATCGCTTCCTTAACACTGACTTTTATCACATCACCCACACCAGCATAACGACGGTGTGATCCGCCTAGCACCTTTATACACTGTACCCGGCGTGCGCCACTGTTATCGGCTACTTCCATCACGGTTTGCATCTGAATCATGACATTAAACCTGCTCTTATATTAAAAACCCAATTAATTAAACAACTACTTTTACCAAACGCCACGATTTCGATTTTGAAAGTGGTCGACACTGTTCAATGACAACCTTATCGCCTTCCTTGCATTCATTATTTTCATCGTGTGCATGCAACTTCGTCGACCGACGAATAAACTTTCCGTAAACCGGATGTTTGACCTTTCTTTCAATCAGCACCGTGACAGTTTTATCCATTTTGTCACTGACAACTTCTCCAGTCACCGTACGCGCTGTCTTTTCTGTCTTAGTATCACTCATGATGTCGATGCTTCCTTATTCTTCGCTGTCAAAACAGTCTTTACCCTGGCGATATCTTTTTTCAATTGCCCGAACTGGTGCGTTTGCGCCAATTGCCCTGTACTGTACTGCATACGTAAATTAAACTGCTCGCGCAACAAAGCTAATAATTCTTCATTCAACTCATCTGGACTTTTTCCGCGTAACTCTGCTGCTTTCATTACATCACCTCGCGCTTAACAAAGGCAGTCTGCATGGGTAGCTTTGCTGCCGCCAGACGAAATGCTTCACGCGCTATTGCTTCGGTCACACCTTCCATCTCATACATCATGCGACCTGGTTGTACCTGCGCAACCCAATATTCAACATTGCCCTTACCTTTACCCTGACGTACTTCCAAAGGCTTTTTAGTAATAGGCTTGTCTGGAAACAAACGAATCCAGATCTTACCGCCACGTTTAATATGACGTGTCATTGCCCGTCGTGCGGCTTCGATTTGTCGAGCGGTTACCCGTCCACGGGTAAGCGATTTCAGGCCAAACTCACCAAAGCTAACTTTGCTGCCCTTGTTAGCAAGACCACGGTTTCTGCCTTTTTGCTGTTTTCTAAATTTTGTGCGTTTGGGTTGTAACATTCTCTTTGCCTCTCAGGCCACTCGTTTTATTTTGATTTGGATTTGGATTTTGATTTTGATTTTTTATCGCCATCCGTTACCAGTTGCTCAAGCTCAAATACTTCGCCTTTGTATATCCACACCTTGACACCAATAATACCATAGGTTGTCAATGCTTCAGCAACACCATAATCTATATCGGCTCGTAATGTATGCAGCGGCACACGCCCTTCTCGATACCATTCTGAACGGGCGATTTCTGCTCCGTTTAACCGGCCAGCAACCCGAACCTTAATCCCCAGTGCGCCCAGGCGCATTGAGTTCATAACCGCACGTTTCATCGCCCGACGAAACATGATACGTCTTTCCAATTGCTGGGCAATACCTTCAGCAACCAACTGTGCATCCAGTTCAGGCTTGCGGATTTCTTCAATATTGACCGCGACCGGAACGCCCATCATCTTGGTCAAAACCTTGCGCAGGGTTTCTATATCTTCACCCTTTTTACCGATAACCATACCCGGTCGTGCCGTATAAATAGTAATGGTTGCCGCCTTAGTAGGACGATCAATTTGAATTCGACTAACAGATGCTTGCGATAACTTTTTCTTTAAATACACACGCACAGCCAGATCGACTTCCAGCGTATCAGCATAGGTCTTGCTATCGGCATACCATCGGGAAGTCCAATCCTTGGAAATTCCAAGACGTATACCGGTTGGATGTACTTTCTGGCCCATATTATTCCTCGTTAATCTTCCGCTTCTTCAACTTCAACAGTAATGTGACATCGACGCTTTATGATCCGTGTACCACGGCCTTTTGCACGTGCACGCCAGCGAAACATACTTTTGCCTTCATCAACACATATTTTTTTTACAAAAAGTGCATCGATATCAGCAGCATCGTTATGTTCAGCATTGGCGATCGCTGAATCCACTACTTTCTTGATAACACGCGCTGCTTTTTTATTGCAGAATGAAAGAAAGTTCAGTGCTTCTTCGACATTCTTTCCGCGAATCTCATTTGCGACCAATCGACCCTTCTGGGCCGAAAAATCTGCGTTTTGTAAAAATGCTCTGGTGGCCATTTCTGTTCTCCGTTACTTGGACTTTTTATCGCCCGAGTGACCTCTAAATGTTCTTGTTGGTGCAAATTCACCCAGTTTATGGCCGACCATGTTTTCTGAAACCAGAATAGGAACATGTTGTCTGCCGTTATGCACCGCGATAGTTAAACCAACCATATCGGGCAATATCATTGAACGTCGAGACCAGGTCTTAATTGGTTTCTTGCTATTGGTTGCCGCTGCTGCCTGCACTTTTCTGGCAAGATGCAAATCGACAAATGGACCTTTTTTAACCGAACGTGGCACCGTATATACCCCTATTTCTTGTTACGACGACGTACAATCAATTTATTTGTACGTTTGTTTTTGCGCGTCTTATAGCCTTTAGTTGGCATGCCCCAAGGACTAACTGGATGTCGGCCACCCGAGGTACGACCTTCACCACCACCATGAGGATGATCGACTGGGTTCATGGCAACACCACGTACAGTGGGTTTAACACCCCGCCATCGTGTTGCACCGGCTTTACCCAGCTTTCTTAAATTATGCTCACCGTTGCCGACTTCACCAACCACGGCCCGGCAATCTGCCAATACTTTTCGTACTTCGCCTGATCGCAACCGCAGTGTTGCATAGGACCCTTCTCTTGCCAGAAGCTGTACAGCCGCCCCAGCACTGCGAGCCATTTGCGCGCCTTTACCTGGTTTCATCTCTATACAGTGAATAATGGTACCCACTGGAATATTCCGCAGTGGCAAGCTATTGCCTGGTTTAATCGGTGCTTCCTGGCCAGAGTAAATTTCATCGCCGGCCTGGATACCTTTTGGCGCAATAATATAACGTCTTTCACCATCCGCATACAAGACCAAGGCAATATGCGCAGTGCGATTTGGATCATACTCCAAACGTTCTACCACCGCTTTAATGCCATCTTTATTGCGTTTGAAATCAATAACCCGATAACGCTGCTTGTGGCCACCACCAACATGGCGGGTGGTAATACGCCCTTGATTGTTTCGACCACCTGACTTGGTCTTTTTCTCGACCAGCGGCTCATAAGGAGCCCCTTTATGCAGTTCCGGTGTAGAAACCCTAACCGTACCGCGGCGACCCGGCGAAGTTGGTTTTAATTTTGATATAGCCATTTTCTTGCTTCTCCAGTATTAGGCGCTTTCGCCCACAGCAAAATCAATATCTTGTCCTGGCGCCAACCTAACATAGGCCTTTTTCCAGTCCTTGGTATAGCCATCAAGTTGTCCATGGCGCATATACTTACCACGAACATTAATAACCTGCACATTAGTGACGGTGACTTTAAAAAGTTTTTCTACTGCTTTTCTGATTTCACGCTTGGTCGCCGTGGTCAACACCTTAAACGCGATTTGATTGCTCTTATCAGCTATCCGATGCGTCTTTTCAGTACGCATTGGTGCTAGCAGTATTTTTGTTAATCTTTCTTCATTCATAACGGTATTCCTGGCTATGCAACCGGTTTAACTTAAATTAACCCAGCTGTTGTTGCACCTGTTTAAGAGCTTCCTCGGTCATGACCACTTTTTCGTGTTTAATCAAGCTGACCGGATCAATCGCATTGCTATCGATAACATCGACTTTATGCAGATTTCTCGTGGCCAGATATAAATTCTTGTCTAAATCTTCCGTCACAATCAGGACATTATCCAAATCAAACTTTTGTAATAACGCAACCATTTCCTTGGTTTTGGGCTTTGCCAACTTAAGTTCCTTAACCAGGATTAATCGTTCTGTGCGCGCCAATTCTGATAAAATGCATTGCATCGCCGCGCGATACATTTTTTTATTTACTTTAACCGAGTGATCCTGTGGCCGTGCGGCAAAGGTTACACCACCACCGCGCCATATCGGGCTACGAATAGTGCCTGCTCTTGCCCGACCTGTGCCTTTTTGACGCCACGGTTTGATACCACCACCGCGCACATCCGAACGATTCTTTTGCTGTCGGGTACCTTGGCGTCCACCGGCCATATAAGCGGTCACTACCTGGTGAACCAAACCTTCGTTCAGCCTGCGCCCAAAGATGGCATCGGAAACCTTAAAATTGGTTCCACTTTTTGCGGATGACATTAATTTTAATTCCATCGTGCTCTCCAATTACACCTAGCTGGCAACCCTGGTTTTTACCGCTGGTTTGATAATCACTTTACCGCCCTTGGATCCGGGTACTGCCCCTTTAACCAAAATCAGATTGCGCTCGCCATCGATACGTACGACGGTGAGATTTTGTTGGGTTCGTTTTACATTACCCATGTGTCCAGCCATTTTTTTACCCTTAAAGACACGTCCGGGTGTTTGACACTGACCTATTGATCCAGGTGCTCTGTGCGCCAACGAGTTACCGTGAGTTGCGTCCTGAGTCTTAAAATGGTGCCGCTTAACAGCGCCGGCAAAACCCTTACCGATGCTGGTACCTGAGACATCCACTTTCTGGCCTTCCTGAAATAAATTTACTTTTATCTCGGCACCGAGCTCGATATCCTGGCCTTCGCCATCGGATAAACGGAATTCCCAAAGACCGGTACCGCTTTCGACTTTGGCCTTGGCCAAGTGACCCTGCTCTGGCTTTGAAAGCCGCGAGGCCTTTTTATGCCCTGTCGTCACTTGCAAAGCCCGATAACCATCATGCTCGTCAGTTTTAATCTGCGTCACATGATTGGGCTCTACCACAATGACCGTCACCGGTATTGATACGCCGTCTTCAGTAAACACTCTTGTCATTCCGGCTTTTTCGCCAATTAACCCGATTGTCATAACGTTACACCTAATTCAGTTTTATCTGCACATCAACGCCCGCTGATAAATCCAGCTTCATCAATGCATCGACTGTCTTGTCAGTCGGATCTACAATATCCATCAAGCGTTTATGGGTTCTCAGTTCATACTGATCCCGAGCGTCCTTATTGACATGCGGCGATATTAATACCGTAAAACGCTCTTTTTTAGTGGGCAGCGGAATGGGTCCCCTGACTTGTGCACCCGTGCGTTTTGCAGTCTCAACAATTTCTTTTGCTGACTTGTCGATTAACCGGTGATCAAAAGCCTTTAACCTGATCCTAATGCGTTGTTTTGATGTCATTGTTTTTCCAGTTTTCTAATCTAAATTGATCCCAGAGTCATTCCTGACCTAGGCCAGGACTTTAGAGACCACACCCGCGCCAACAGTACGACCACCTTCACGTATCGCAAAGCGCAACCCGTCTTCCATCGCAATCGGG